>CAZVYR010000115.1:0-10792 GCA_964631555.1 uncultured Leptospirales bacterium | reverse complement strand
TTACATTTTACATGGTGGATATGCATGTATAAATATGGGGTTAATCTATTACTCTGGACCAGTCGCTTTACTAAAAATGAATTGCCTCTGTTAGAGAAGGTGAAAACATTAGGTTGTGACGTGGTCGAGATACCCGTTTTTAATCATCTTCTCTATTACTCTGCTGCATCTTGATCTTGACAGACTCATCCGGTCTGCGAACTCTGCAGCCGAAATCCGGTCACCCGGGGATAGAACATCTATCCCTTTGTACTCCGCAGGCGACAGAGATGTCTCACTAAATATTTTCTCTTCTATCCATGAGCACCTGCCCTTCAGATCAAAAATAAGTTCCGAGATTGTACGGCTGGCCATATAGTTGCCCCCAACAATAGTTGCTAATAACAACAATATATGACTGCATACTGCCTGTGGCAAGTATTTTTTAATAAAGTCAGAGTTTTTTTCTTATTTTAAACTACCAAGGAGCAGGAATCGAAGATAAATTATTACTATAAAATAGGTTGTAAAATCAGACTGATTAACAATAAAAATACTTTTTTTTATTGATTTTTTTAAGATAAATCGTAATTTTCCATCGATTGAGCCAATATTGATAATTTACGGATATTTTTACCTGGAAAAGGGACTTTATCATTCTGACTGTTCTCTACTCGATCTAACAAACTTTTTACAGCTAATCCGCATATCTATCGATCATACTAATACTTAATGTTCATTTAGAAAAAGTAATGTAATCCATTAAAATCACGGGAATGCTTTTTACATCCAAAGGAGCAAAAAAATAATGAAAGATTACAAAACCGCAGTTATAGGAATCGGCGCAACCGGAGCTGTACTTGCTGCCGCTCTCTTAGAACAGAACCCTGAAACCATCTGTGTTGACCCGATGCCCGGTCTTGGCGATGTTCTGAAAAAAGAAGGCATCACTATCACAGGTGCTCTCGATTTTCATGTGCATGTCCGTAATTTCCTTCCCAGGATACAGCACTTAAAAGATCATTCACCGGATATCATCTTCGTTTCAACAAAGACCTACCATCTCACCAGCGTGCTCGAAGAGATACTGAAAATAATTACTCCAGGAACAAAGATCATAAGCACGCATAACGGGCTTGGCCCTGAAGATACTATAGCAGAGAAACTCGGCGATAATTCGGTTTTACGCATGTCTCTTAATTTCGGCGCTTCCCTGAAAGCTCCGGGAAATACTGAAATGATCTTCTTCAACAAACCGAATCATCTCGGAAGTCTTTCTGAAAAAGAAAAAGAGACCGGCTTGGATATCGCGGAAATATTAACAAAAAGCGGGCTTGACACTGAATTCGTTGATGACATAAAGCTCTATGTATGGCGAAAGATGATATACAAATGTACCATGGCATCTATATGCGCGATAACGGACAGGACCATAAAGGAAGTAATGGATTTCCCCCCTGCCAGGGAAATAGCGGAAGCCTGTTTCAAGGAAGCTGTTGCCGTAGCAAAGGCAACAGGTTACGATCTGGGTAAAGGTTTTCTGAATGGTTCTCATGATTTCCTGGCAAAAGTCGGAGCACACAAGGACTCAATGTGTTTCGACGTAGCCAATAAACTGCCCACGGAAATTGATTTTTTAGGAGGTAAAGTAGTAGAATATGCCCGGTCAAAGGGCATACCGGCGCCCTACTTTACCAGTATGACAAACATCGTCAAGGCTATTGAAGACAGCTATATGCGTGAAAAAACAAAATAAAATCCTGAGCCGGCTGATCAAAGCCTGTGTTTAATGATCGCACCCTCATCCGCAGATGAAGCTCTCTGTGCATAAAGACTTAAATATCCTCTCCTGATCTTAAGCTCAGGTTTTTCCCACTTCTTCAAACGCTTTCCGATCTCCTCATCAGAAAGATGCAGATGAATTGTATTATTTATTACATCGATGCTGATTTTATCCCCGTTCTCGACAATCGCGATAGGCCCTCCTTCAGCAGCCTCAGGAGAAATATGCCCCACAAAACAGCCGTTGTTTGTACCCGAAAAGCGGCCGTCGGTTACAACCGCGGTTGACTTGTTCAAACCCATGCCGTTTAAATATTTCAATGCCCTGTACATCTCGACCATGCCCGGCCCGCCTTTAGGGCCTTCATATCTTATTACAACAACATTGCCTTCTTTTATCTTTCCGTCCAGAATTGTCTGATTAGCTTCCTCTTCCGATTCAAATACCACAGCAGTGCCCGTGAACTGCCTTACAGCCGGATCTATTGCCGCAGGTTTGCTGATCCCGGTCTTAGGGGCCAGGTTTCCTCTCAGAACCGACAGGCCACCTGAAGCAGCGAACGGCTCGTTAATCGTCTTGATAACTTCTTTGTTCTCAGGGAACCTGTAACGGAAAGCATCGATATTCTCTTTAATTTTCTTTCCTGTACATGTAATAACATCCATGTTCAGCAAAGACCGAAGCCTGTCAATCACTCTCCGAATACCGCCCGCTTTCCAGAGATCCTCCATATCCCACTTTGCTGCAGGATTTACTTTAACAATAGTAGGTGTGCTCCTGCTGAATTCGTCGAACGCGTCCAGAATATTTATCTCTGCTTCAGCTTCGTATGCAAGTGCAGTCAGATGAAGAACAGCATTGGTTGACCCTCCTATTGTAAGGCAAACCTTGACCGCGTTTTCCAGTGATTTCCTGTTTATAATATCCCTGGAAGTAATACCCTGTCTTACAAGATTACAGATAGCCTCCCCGGACATCTCAGCAAGCCTCAGCCTGTCTGCGTAAACCGCCGGTATAGTTGCCCCGTCAGGCAAAGTCATTCCCATAGCCTCTGCAAGACAGCACATGGTATTGGCTGTACCCATAAAAGAGCATGATCCGCATGTGGGACACGACAGATCTTCAATATTCCTGTATTCGTCCATCGATATTTTCCCGGTTTTATACATACCGAAAGCCTCGGACGCGGATGTCGCGTCCGACTTACGGCCGCCGAACTCCGTGCCACCAAGCATGGGCCCGCCCGGAACAAGAATAGCCGGGATATCGAGCCTCGCCGCAGCCATAAGCATACCTGGAACGATTTTATCGCAGGAAGCCAGAAGAACAATACCGTCAAGGGGGTTGGCTCCTGCCATTACTTCGACCGAATCGCAAATAACTTCTCTTGACGGCAGTACATAGTTAAAACTGTTTTTTGCAATCGCGTCGCATATCCCGATGACCCCGAATTCGCAAACAGTGCCGCCTGCGCGGTAAATCCCTTTCCTGACCTGCTCGCTGATCTGGTTCAGATTAACATGCCCCGGTATCAGCGTGTTCCATGAGTTGGCAATGCCGATAAGCGGCCTTTTCCCGCTAAGATCATCATCCGAATATCCCATAGCTTTAAAGACATTTCTTATATCGGCATTTTCCAGACCCTCCAGGGACTCACTGCTTCTCAATTTATCTTTGTCATTCAATAAAATTACTCCCTCTGCTAAAATAAACTCTGAAAGCAAAAGCCACCGGAGCGGTCATATCTATCACTTCAAGAAAAACCGTCCCGGTCACTAAAAGACTATATAAAAAATACAAAAAAAATAAATTATCATCTTTTTACTACATGTATACCCTTTCCCGCTGCAGCGGGAAAGGGTGGCCGAGCGATAGCGACGGCCTGGTGAAGGTTTTATTTAACCAGGGCTAATTTCAGCTTCCATGTTTTAGGATTCGCCGGGTAAACAGGCAAATGCTCCCCGTTCCACTACTGAAGTGCAAATAACGGCCTGAAGGCCAGTCCCTTTTCATTGAACTTAATATCTCCGTGAACCGTGCAGACTAAGGCTGAGACATTAAATACTTTGTCTCTTTTTTAATGTATGGAAATGTATGGCAGTCGATGGTGATTGATAGTATTTGATTGAAGCATAAATAACAGGCTTTCGGAAAAAGTCAACAGAATTTTAAATTATAGATCAAACATCTGCAAAATATCCCGAAATTCTGCCAAAAATAATTCCGTACATCGGGCTGCTTCGCTCCATTATAAATTCCCCCGAAAACCGACGTTAGTCGAAAATTACTTATTGAGGGATTATGACAATAACTCTTTCCCCCTCCGTTCCAAAGTCGTATACATAACGATGACGATTCCTGGATTGTTTGAGGCTGGTTCCGGATATTTAAAAAATTCTTGCAATGTACCGGCCTGCCCGTAACATGTGAAGCCGTATTTCCGAAGCTGGCATAATCACATATAACAAATCCTTTAACCGGTATTTTGAGATATTTCTTCCAGAAAAACATAGCTTCAAATATTATAATGAATAAGATGTCGAACCATAAGGAAGGTCCCCTATGACAATCAGTAAATGGATGCATGCCGGTACTATTCTTAAAATGAACGCCATAAATTATCCCGACAAACTCGGCTGCCAGGATAAAAACAAAAGCTTTACTTTCAGTGAATGGAACACGAGAACATGCCGGCTTGCCAATGCTCTCACAAAGATGGGCGTAGGACACCAGGACAGGTTCGCTATATGTTCGTACAACCGTGTGGAATGGCTGGAGATATACGGTTCCTGCGCAAAAGGAGGACAGGTTATGGTGCCTGTCATGTTCCGCCTCGCGCCGCCTGAGATCGAATACATAGTCAATCATTCAGGCTGCAAAGCTTTTATTGTAGAAGCCCCTTTCGTTGAAACAATAAACACCATTCGCGATAAATTCCCGGAAATTCCCAAAGACTGTTACATCTATCTCGGCGAAGGCAAGGCGCCCGACAGATATGTACATTATGAGGAAATCTTAAAAGAAGCTTCACCTGAAGAACCTGAGACCATTGTCGATTCTGAGGATATATGGACTATTATGTATACATCAGGAACCACAGGCAAGCCCAAGGGTGTGGTCAGGACTCATGAAGCAGTACTTGGACAATATTATAACGCGAACATTAACCATGGAGTCCTGCCCACTGATAAAGTTCTCCTGGTCATGCCCATGTGTCATATCAACTCAGTACATTACTCCTACTCATATACACTTTTGACTGCCCCGGTCATGATTTACAACAAGGCAAGTTTCGATCCGGAAGATATGTTAAAAACAATCTCCGAATATAAAATAACTTTTACTTCCCTTGTCCCCACACACTACAGCATGATGCTCGACCTGCCCGAAGAAATAAAAACAAAGTACGACATGCGCAGCATTCGCCAGTTGCTTATCTCTTCAGCACCTGCAAGAAAAGAGCTGAAATTAGCCATAATGGGCTATTTTAAAAATGCGGAACTCTGGGAAGCATACGGTTCAACAGAGGCAGGTCTGGTTACCATACTGCGCCCCGAAGACCAGTTTAAAAAATTAGGTTCCATAGGCAGGGAAGTATTCGGATCAGACCGGATCAAAATACTTGACGAAGACGGCAATGAAGTACCGGACGGAGAAGTAGGCGAGCTATACTCCAGGACTCCGTCGATATTCAAAGAGTACTGGAAAGACCCGGAAAAGACAAGCCAGGTATTCCGCGGAGAATGGTTTTCAGCAGGCGACATGTGCAAAAGAGACAAGGACGGATATTACTACCTCGTTGACAGAAAAGCAAACATGATAATCACCGGCGGCGAAAACGTTTATCCTTCCGAAGTCGAGAACGTCTTATGCATCCATAAAGCTATTAAGGATATAGCAGTTATCGGAGTTCCTGATCTTAAATGGGGTGATGCTGTGAAAGCCGTCGTCGTTTTGCACGCCGGTTATGAACCGTGTGATTCCCTCGCTGATGAAATAATAGAATTCTGCAAAGGAAAGATAGCAGGATACAAACGCCCTAAATCCGTTGAATTTATTAAAGAAGAAGATATGCCGCGTACCGGCACAGGAAAGATCATACACAGGAAGCTTCGTGAAAGATACGGCTCATGGGATGACCGGTAAAAACCTTTGTGATATAACGGGTGATCCGGCATTTTTAATAAGGTAACCTTAATAAAAATACCATCGATCACCCGAAAATTATTAAACCATTTTTTTAATGCTTTTCCATCCACATGTCAGCCGTCTTCCATCTGATAAATCCCTGTTTTAAATAATCAGTATGAACCCAGGACTGCAGCATGATCGCTGCCGGAGTATGATAAAGCGGGATTACAAGTGCTTCATCAGCCATCTGCCTGACCAGCTTTTTTGTTATCGCTTTCTGATCCCTTTCCCTGGCATAATTTATTGACTTCTTTGACAAAGCGATCAGTTTGGGTGACCGTTTAAAACTAACGAGGTTAGTTGCCGGATCATGACTGAACCAGCGCTGGAAAGTAACCAGGTAATTCGGATCGAGTCCTGTAAAGAAAAGTGCAAGGTCGTCCCATCCGGTTCCCCACATGCTGCCAAAGAACCTGCCCGGATCAGCGATATCAACATCTATGTCAATACCCACTTCGGCGAGGAAACCTCTTATAGCTTCCCCTGCAGCATTGCGCCCGCCTGTCTCAGGCATACACAAAAGTTTCAGCTTAAGGCCATTCGGATAGCCGGCCTCTGCCAGCAGCTTTTTGGCCATTTTAGGATTATAGGGACGGCCCTTATACCTCGGATCGTAACCCCACTCTCCCTCCGGCGCAACCATTTTCAGAGGAATATAGTAGCCGAACCCGAGCGCTTTTGCCATGGCAGGTTTGTTAATAGCATATTCAATAGCTTCACGAACTTTAAGTTTACCGGTAGGTTTATTCGGATCAGTTGTGTTCGCGTAAATTATTATCGGTAAGCCTGCATACCCGGTCTGTCTTATAAAGCCCTTCTTAACCAGGTCTGACTGGTCTTTTGCCGTAGCACCGGTCCACATATCCGCTTCTTTTGCCTGCATAATTGCAGCGGCAGTCGTAGAATCAGGAATAAACCTGAACTCAATGCCGCCGAGATAGGGTTTACCTTTTTGCCAGTAATCCTTATTCTTTTCCCATTTTATATAGGCATCTCGCTTCCATTCGACCATCTTAAAAGGTCCTGTACCAACGACGTGTGATGCTAACCAGTCTTTATCTTTTGTTTGATAAGCCTTCATCGATACCTGGTATCGCCAGCCAAAGCTGTGTATAAGCTGGTTATTGTATTCTGTTAAATAAAGGCGTACTGTATATTTATCCAGAGCCCGTACAGACTTAAGTTTGTCGCCATATTGAAGCCTTTTCATATCCTTGGTAAAGTCGAAACTCCATTTGACGACGTCCGCGTCCATTTCCGTTCCGTCATGGAACATGACGCCCTTTCTCAGGTGAAAGGTGATCGTTAAATTTTTTGGGTCAATATTCACTGATTCGGCAAGGAAAGGTTCAAGTGCCCTATTGTCAGAATATTCCATGAGCGCCTCGGTCCCCGGGAATGACGCACCCAGGTCCTGGGGTCCTCCTTCAGGAAAATAAAAAGTACGCGGGCCTGAGGCTGCAATTACTTTCATAACACCGCCATATTGCGGCCTCTCATCGCCAAAACCATTTAAAACCAGACTTACAATTGATACAAAAACGATTAAAGCTATTAACAATAACCTTTTCATTGTTTTTACACCCCTTTCTGGATTTTAATTTAACAATATTTTGCTTTTTACAGGTGATTATTCACCCTTTTGATAAAAAGACCACATTTCAGACTGATATACATCTGAATATCTGACCGGGGATTTTATTATAATAAATCCTGATCAGGGCAATGACATGTTGATTGAATAAAGGTACCGATAGTTTTGTATCCTGAATGCAATTATCTGGATATTACAGACATTGAAAAAATATCGATAGATGATAGGTGATGATTAAATACTTAAGAGCAGGGCTTTATGTTGATAGGTATATCGATATGTGACATACATTAAAGAGATAACAAGGGGAAAAATTAAAAAAGTCAATAATATTTTCATAATTTAGATCAAATATTTCGTAACAACTAAGAAAGTGTGTGGTAAACCCGCCTGCGGCGGGGATATGCCACCCAGTTTATGAGTAAATACGGTATTTTCATGTGAATTAAAATCACGCAAGAATACAACAGTTATTATAGATAAATCCATAATTAAAGCGGCTAGTGATGTTGTACGACATATACCTGAATTAAGATAAGGCAATACGGCCCAAAGTATCTGCTTCTATTATAGCATTCAAAACCAGATCGGGATTAACTTTAAAATATAAATTATGAATTGGAAGCCCATCCTGACAGGCCGCTTCTGCTGCTTTTATCAGGTTCGCGGGAGATGTATCTATAATACCAATCTGCTTCAATGTTACAGGCAGGCCAACGGTTTTACAAAATGCAATTACCCTTTCGGTCTCAGAGCCCGAGTAATTCTCCAATACCATCTGTGTTATTGTACCAAAGGCTACTATCTCTCCGTGCAAGCTCCTTTCAGCTCCTTCCAGTGAGTGCAGCCCGTCATGAATACCATGAGCAGCAGCCAGCCCTGAACTCTCGAATCCTATTCCGCTTAAAAGAATATTGGCTTCCACGACCTTCTCGACTGCCTCCGTTACATTATTCCGGTCGACATCCAGCTTTGCGCTTATCCCGTACTGCATAAGCGTATCATAGCAAAGCCTTGCAAGACTGAGAGCAGCAGAGGTAGTAATACCGCCCGGAAAATTTTTTGCACCTGACTTTGCACAGGCAAAGGCTTCGAACCATGTGGCCAGCGCATCTCCCATACCTGAAACAAGAAACCTGACAGGTGCTTCGGCAATTATCTTTGTATCAACCAGTACCACATCCGGATTTCTTTTCAGGATCAGGAAGCGGTCTATTGAATGATCCTCGTTATATTGAACGGAAAGCGCACTGCACGGGGCATCATTAGAGGCTATTGTCGGAATTATAACAAGTGCGGCTCCTGTATCAAAAGCAACAGCTTTGGCAGTATCTATCGCCCTGCCGCCCCCCACTCCCGCGACCACGTCAGCCTGAAACTCACCGGCTTTAGCTGCCAGGTCAGCAGCAGCTTTCCGGGTACATTCCCCGGAAAAACTTTCGAATACATATTCCATTGGATTCCCGTCAACACTTTTAAAACTCGCGGATATCTGAGGCATCACAGTAGAAAAGGCGGTCCGGCCGCCTATAAAAAAAATCTTTGAACCGAGATGATTAATATAATTTGCAGTATCATTCAGGACACCGGCGCCCTGAATATACCGGTTTGGAGCAATCATAATTCTGACCATAATATCATCTCCTGTTGAAGATAAATATCTTTATTTCACATATCCTTCTGAAAAACTAAATTTCATAATATCACATTTTATTGTTTATTTTAGTTTCTTCAGGATTTATCCCAGCCCGCAGGGCGGTACCGCCCTGCGGGCCGGGTGAGTTGCTAACTACATATTAAATATTTATATTCATCTTAAACAAGCAGAAATCCCTCTGGCCGAGTCTCTCTGCTTTTGTCAATCTGCCTGAAGCTGCAGCAATGACTCTCTCGAATATCCTTTTCCCTGCTGCTTTTACAGACTCTTTACCTTCAATAATCCTGCTGACATCTATATCCATGTTGTCTTTCATATTTATAAATGTATCCCTGTTGCCTGTAATTTTTAAAACAGGAGCGACCGGTGAACCCAAAGGAGTACCTTTTCCTGTTGTAAACAGAACAACCTGAACCCCGCCTGCTACCATGCCTGTAAGTTGTTCAATATCATGTGCAGGAGTGTCCATATATACAAGTCCTTTTTTTGAAGGATGGGAAGCGTATGTGATAAATTCCTCAAGCGGGCTCGTGCCTGCTTTATAAATACAGCCCAGGGATTTTTCCTCAAGCGTAGTAATACCTCCCGCGATATTCCCGGGTGCGGGATTTGCCTCGCGAATATTCTGCCCTGCAGCAAGAGCTTTATTCTCCCACCAGGCAACTGCATCAAGCACCTGCCTTGCGATCTCCGGAGTCCTTGCTCTCCGCGCAATAATATGCTCAGCGCCGATAAGCTCCGGGGTCTCGGAAAGAATTACAGTCCCGCCTTCGGATACAAGCATATCGCATGCAGCCCCGACTGCCGGGTTGGATGCAAGGCCTGATGTAAAGTCAGATCCCCCGCACTCTGTGCCGAGTATTAGTTCGCTTAGTGGTACTGGCTCCCGGACCTGCTTTAAAGCCTGTTCGTGCATTTCCCTGACAATTCTCTTCCCAATAGCAATGGTCTTTTTCGTGCCTCCGGCATCCTGAATCACGATCAGTTCCGTACGTTTCCCGTATGCGGCAATCTCACTCATCATTTCTTCAGTGGATATTTGTTCGCATCCGTTACCTACTATAAGAACAGCAAACACATTCGGATTCAGGCCAAACCCGACCAGCGTCTTCTTTACAAGATCGCGGTCTTCCCCTACCTGGCCGCATCCCATGATATTGGGCAGGCACACAACGTCCTTAAATCCGCGGGCAATGGACTGGCCTGCTTCCTGTGAACATCCGACGCTGGGAATAACGAGCACATAATTCCTTGTCCCGGTTTTCCCGTCCGGCCTGCGAAATCCGTCAAAATACATCAAAGCTCCCCCGGGAATAACTTACAACATTGTGTACATGCACATGCTCTCCCCGTCTGATCTTTATCGTACTTTTACCGATTGGTTCCCCGTATTTTAACACAGAGCTTCCTTTTTCGATATCGGATACCGCAAACTTATGGCCCATTGGAATATCCGAAATCAGTACTATCTTTTCAGGACGGCCGTTGACTTCAACAGATATACCGGAGCCTGCGTTTAGATGAACAAGAGCCACTGCAACATTATCATTTTCATTAATGACAATTGCCTGTTTTCTGCTCCCCATGC
>CAZVYR010000114.1:1649-10819 GCA_964631555.1 uncultured Leptospirales bacterium | reverse complement strand
AAAAAATTATGGATAAGCCGCTACTTATCAAATCTGTAATTATGTTTATCGGTCTGTGGAGTATAGGAATATTATTTCTGTGGTTCCGCAGAAATATCGAGATATTCTGGAAGATCGTTGCCACGCTTATCCTCGGATTTTATATATGGTTTTTTTATGAAGAAATCCTGGCAGGGTATAATGCTTTTAATACTGACTGGTATAAGTTAACCATAAAATTCCTGGAGGAATTTCTGGCAATTACCTTTACAAATTTATTTTTCCTGTGGCCGCTTACCCTGGTAATCATATTTTACAAGGCTGATGATATAGGTGCTGAAAACCTTCTGAAATTCATGTGCATTCTGACGCTTGTACTATGGATTATCTTTGTTATTTATATCTTTTATAATAAAGGCATCAATGAATTTCTGTATAAGCACCTGAGAGAAATGATCCCTAACGCGAAATAAATCCGGTATTATACGGATCATAATAGATACTATTCTGTCATAATCTTTTTTAATATTACGCCCGCCTTGTCAAGAGCCAACGCCCGGTGACTGATCCTGTTTTTTTCCTGCATAGACAGTTCCGCCATTGTTCTCCCAAAAGAAGGAATGTAAAAAACAGGATCATATCCGAAACCGTTATGCCCTGCCCTTTTATCAGTTATTATACCCTCGCATATTCCTTTGGCTGTATACTCTTTGCCCTTCTGCAGCACTATCGCAACAACACAGACAAACCTGGAGGTTCTCTCCTTTTCAGGGATGCCCTGTAATTTCATAAGAACCAGGTCAATGTTTTCCTCATCACCGGCATTGATGCCCGCATAACGCGCGGAATAAATTCCCGGTTCACCGCCAAGAGCATCAATCTCAAGACCTGAATCATCAGAAAGAACAGGCAATCCCGTAAAAGCAGAATATGCCCTTGCTTTTTTCAACGCATTTTCTTCAAAAGTACTTCCGTCTTCAATTATGTCAGGAACGTCCCGGAAATCACTTAATGACATTATTTCAAGGCCACTCAATTCCGAATATTTATTCCTGATTTCCAATATTTTATTTTTATTTTTTGTTGCTATTACGAGCTTCATATCTTATCATATTTATTTATCGGATTCGTTAAATCCGGATAGTTTAGTTTGCTTAATTTAATAGAAAATATCACAATATTGCCTGGTCGCGATCAATTTCCCGTCGCTATTACTTATGCCAAAATCAAATATCATCTAAATATATAATTTTATGCAAATTAAATTCAATATAAATACACTTACCGGAATACTGCTGATATATTTACCCGATTTTATTATTATTGCTTATATAACCGATATCTTTCTCTCAAGGAAAAATGTATCAAGCATATTACCTGGTTACGTATTTTTTTTAATTATTATAATTATCATTATTAAGGATATTTTGTTAATTATTACATACAAACGCCATTTCACAGATAAAATAAAAGAAATAGTAATTATACTCGAAGAATTTAAAAAAGGAAAATTCGCATCCCAGAGAATAAGCAGGCAGAGTAAGGATAAAATAACGAATCTTTCAAACGATCTTTCGGTAATCGGAAAATACATTGATAATATTATTTCAAAATTAAAAGATGAAATAAAGATCCTGCGCGAACTCTACAACAATATTGTATTTTCAATAAGTTCATATTTAATAATACTTAACGAAAAAAGAGAAATAATTTTCGCTAATGACGTCTTCTGTAAAAAATTCCAACTGGATCTCGATGAAATAATAGGTAAAAACATTGATGATATATTCCTTTTTGTGGCGGATAATCTCAGGGACTCGATTAGAGACATCTACACGTCTCAGGAACCGATAGTACTCGAAAAAACCCATTTGCTATCCAAAAACTGGATATCGGTCATTGTGGATATTAAAATTTCAAGCATGATTGTGCAAAGCGATGAGCAGATTATTCTTATAATCGACGATATAACCAGCAAATGCCGAAAAGATTACCAGATCAACCTTATAAGCCAGGTATCCGGCTCAATACAGAGAGATGAGGAAATACATAAAATACTATATACAATTCTATTCGGTATCACATCAGGTGCAGGCCTTGGATTTAACCGCGCGATGCTATTCCTGCAGGATCAAAAAAATAAATATTTGATCGGCGAGATAGCAGTCGGACCGGACTCAATGGAAGAGGCTATTGAGATATGGAACTCTATGCCTGCAGGTAGTGTTGATATAGTAAATCTTGTAAATACAATCGATAACCCTCACAGAAAAGGTACTAAATTACTTCAAAAAGTAATAAATACAAAGATTGAAATTGATACAGACAATATTTTTGCAAGATCCTTTAAATCCCTGGAAAATATCCATATCTATAATTCATTTAACGACAGCTCCATCGACGACAATATTAAAAATTTCATGGATGTTGCGGAATTTGTTATCGTGCCCCTAATTGTGGAAAACAGGGCAATAGGTATCATAGTCGCGGATAATAAGTATAACCAGATCCCTATCGGGAATGAACATATAGAGCTTTTATCGATCTTTGCTGTTCAGGCATCTCTGCTGATAGAGAGTTATCAGAGCGTATCTACCCTGAAGAAAGAAATGGACAAGATCAGGAACAAACAGGAAGCAATGATCGAATCCGAAAAACTGGCGGCAATAGGCAGAATTTCCTCTCATATAGCGCACGAAATAAGAAACCCGCTTGTAACAATGGGCGGGTATGCCAGGCGCATTAGACAAATCGCTGACGGTGATGACAAGATTACACATGCGGCCAATGTAATACTCAAAGAAACTATCAGGCTGGAAAATATTCTTTCAAATGTAATGGACCTTACAAAGCCGCAGGCGTTGATAAAAGAGCTTACTAATATCAATGAAATAATCAGAGATACGATTGATCTGTTAAAAAACGTATTCATGGAAAGAAGAATCAATATCTTTCCTTATTTATCAACAACACTGCCGCTTGTGAATGCCGATCCTAATCAAATTAAACAAGTAATACTGAATCTTCTTCAAAATTCAATCGATGCCATTTCAGAAGAAGGAGAAATCGAAATATTCACTGGAGTTGATGATTCAGATGATACCGTGTTTATTACAATAGGCGACACAGGCATCGGAATCGAAAGTGAAAACCTGGAAAACATCTTTGAACCATTTTTTACAACAAAAATAACCGGAGTCGGACTGGGCCTTGCTATAGTTCACAGAATAATCAAGGATCATAACGGTGATATCACTGCAAAGAATCTGGACAAGGGGGGAACTGAATTCACAATAAAGCTGCCCTATTCAAAATAGCCATTGTCAAAACCTGACATTAACCATTTTTTCCATTATATAACACCACCGGCAGCTTTCATATAATAATAAATCTGTGCTGAGCATATTCAAATCACTAAAATAAATTATTCTTGTAAAATTTATAAATCCTGATTATAATATTACAATATCCGTTATTCATCATTATTTGCTGAATAAAAGCCCATTATTCCTGACCATTGGGGAGATACCTCTCCTCTGGAGAGATACCTCTCATCAACTAGTTATATAGTTATAAAATTTTTTAATAGGGAAATTCTTTGCATGGAGTTAATTATATGAAGAGAATATTAATTGTTGAGGATGAAGAAAGCCAGAGGGAATTATATGCCACTGAACTGGAGGAAGAAGGATATGAAGTCCACCAGGCAGCAAATGGAGATATAGCTGTAAAAATGGTAAATAATAATAAATATGATCTTGTAATCCTTGATATAAGGATGCCGGAAATGGACGGCATTGAGGCATTGGGGAAAATGCTGTCCCATGATAAAAAACTTCCCATAATAATTTACACCGCATATTCCAATTATAAAAGCAATTTTATGACATGGACAGCGAACGCGTACCTGACCAAGTCCTCTAATCTTGATGAACTAAAAGACACAGTCAGGGAAGTAATTTCCGGGAATCAGCAATGATAGCCTGCCTTATATTTATTACACTATTCCCAACATAGAACATAGCCTGGTAATAACAATGAGTTGTGATTTTATATTTTGTCTGCATAATCATCAGCCTGTCGGTAACTTCGACTACATTTTCAAGTGGGCTTTTACCGATTGCTATAACAAAATAATCGGGATATTTAAAGAATATCCTGAATTTCGCTTTGCAATACACCACTCCGGCCCTGTACTGGAATGGATAAAAGATAACTCACCTGAATACCTTCAGACTTTATCTGAAATGAATAAAAAAGGCCAGCTTGAAATTATAGGAGGAGGATTTTATGAACCGATATTTTCAATAATCGGCGAAAGGGACATAAAATCCCAGATAGGCCTGATGCAAAATTTTTGTTTTAAAGAATTCGGAGTCAGACCTAAAGGTTTCTGGACAGCGGAAAGAGTCTGGGACCCGGAAATACCGAACCTGGTCTCAGGATATGATTTACTCTACACAATTTTAGATGACATTCATTTCCGTTATGCAGGTATACCCGAAGAGGAACTCTATGGTTACTTCATCACCGAAAGATTGAACAATAAACTAATAGTTTTTCCTATTGATAAATTCCTGAGATATTCCATTCCGTTCAGGCTGCCGGAAGATACAATAAACTATTTTAAAGAAAAGTCAGACAGGCGCGGACACGCTGCTTTTATATACGGAGATGACGGTGAAAAGTTCGGACTCTGGCCTGAAACCTATAAATGGGTGTTTGAAGAAAAGTGGCTCAGAAATTTTATTGAAGCAATACTTAAAGAAGGATGGATCAGGCTTACACATCCATCAGAGTACATCGCAACTCATAAACCGCGTGGAAAAGTATATCTTACACAGGGAAGTTATTTTGAACTATCCGAATGGGCTTTGCCCCCTGCTGCCGCCTTAAAATTAACGAAAATTAATAACGAAATAAAATCATGGAATAGAGAGAATGACTTCTATCCTTTCCTTAAAGGCGGAGTATGGAATAATTTCCTTATAAAATATCCGGAATCCAACACAATAAATAAAAGAACATTACTTTTAAGCAAAGAAATATCAGAATACGAATCAAGATCAGGAACAGAATGCAAAGATGCTAAGACAGAGCTTTACAAGGGAGAATGCAACTGCGCGTACTGGCATGGCCTTTTTGGAGGTATCTATCTCAATCATCTAAGACATGCCCTGTATGAACACATCCTTTTATCCGAAAGCAGTCTTTTACAAAATCAGGAACAAAATGGAGTGAGGGTCATCGAAGACGACATCTGGAATGAAGGCCATAAACAGATACTTATACGAACAAAAAATCAATCAGCCATTATCGTTCCGTTTAACGGAGGAACGGTATCCGAGTTGGGCATATATTCCAAAGCATTCAATATCTTTAATACTCTTCCGAGAAGATACGAAGCATATCATGAAATCCTGAAGAATATGAATGACGATACAGAAGATACTCATAATCAGGAAGAAACAGTTGCATCAATACATGACCGGATCGCCGTAAAAGAAAAAAATCTTAAAAAATATCTTATTTTTGATAAATCAAGAAGATATTCGTTTAAAGATTTGTTCTTTGATGAACTGCCTTCTCCCGGTGATCTGATGTTCGGTACTGTCGCAATGTATGACTGCGGCCTGCTGGAATATAAATATAATATCAATAATAATAGCCGGGAAACATCAGTTTCATTAAACAGATCAATCAATCTTCATAATGAAGACCTGATCATAAATAAAGATATAACAATATCAGACAACATGACAGGGATAAAAGTACAATACAGTCTAATTGGAATAACCAGGACCTTCTTCGGTGTGGAGATCAATATTAACCTCTTAAGTTCGCATGATGAAAACAAGCAATATGAAATACCCGGAACGTCCGAAACTGATTCATACCTTGATACTCCTGGTCTAAGCGACCGGGTCAGGTCCTTTGCGCTTGTTGATAAATATAATGAGATAAAAATAAAAATATCAACATCAATTGAAGCAACACTTCTCAGATACCCTGTCTATACAGTATCACAATCAGACTCAGGTTTTGAAAAGAATTACCAGGGGAGTTCTTTGATCCTGGTATATAAATTTACTGAACAGGTAAATAATTTTTATATAGAGCTTTTAATAGAATAAAATACGAGGCATTACGGAGGATTTTTAATAAACAGCCATGGTCACGCTTTTCCTATGTCTCTGTTTAAATTCAGCTCACCATGTTATAAGTTAATAAGATTGAAAGGGAGGAAGTATATTTATTATTCAGATTCTTTTTATATGCATTGTCTAAAGTTTTCTCTGCATTTCACGGTAATGGGAAGGACTATACATTACAATAGTTATAAATAAATACTCATCTTTTTTTTTCAGCATAATATTTACATGAGAAACAAGATCACGGATCTCGACATCGGATCTTACAATTCCTTTATTCCGATCACTTTCTACTATCTGGGAGAGAAACTGAATATGTGAATTTGCATAATCAAGAGCTATCTCCTGCTCCTCCGAATCAGCTTTAAAGTTTGCCACAGCACTGACGATGTCCTCATTGCTTAACAATTCTCTAACTTGTTCCTGTACCAGGAGTTTTTCCACTGAGCCTTTCCTCCGGTCATTATCAGGCCCTTCATTGTCTTTGTTCAAAGACAGAACATCATCATGTTCACTTAAATCCGGTTCAGCGGTTTCTTTAACTTGCGCGGGCTTTTTAACCGATTTGTCCTGCCTCATCATGCTTCTCCAAAGACAATAGAATAGTCCTGAGCATTATTAGTAGACAATATATAAACCATAATACAATCAATCATCGTTTGTCAAACAATTTTAAAATGCATCTTATTAATGACATACCACGCATCCACCCCTTCCCCGTTTAAAAACGGATTTCATTCGTTTTAAAAGCCGTATATAAAAGCCTCAAATATGCCTGTCTATCCCTAAAGTCCAAAGCTCTGCACTTGACTTAAAATAAAGCTCCCTGCCGCAAGCAACGGAGTATCAAACCGTTGAATTTGTTTGAAAAGTATGAAAGATTGAATTTTTTGGTAAGAGAAGTGCATCCCTGATACTAAACATATCAGATATCAACAACAAAAGTGGCAATCCATTGCTCCCCGGTATTTTGTACAGTTAAATTATGCAGTGTTACAGCTTTTACATCAAGCTTAATACTGTGTCTACAAGCATCAATTCCCTCCCCGTGCAGGACGCAATCTAGGTTAAAAGAATCATCTGATTGAACAAGCTTTACTCCCTTCGGCACAAGAAGTAAAGACTCTGCATCCTTGAAAAACAAAATTTCCTGAAGGAATGAATGCAGCAATAAATCAATTACCGTATCTTTGCAGCTAAAATGTTTTTCCTTAGTAAATGCGATCGAATTTATATCTTCTATCATTACAGAAAGCAGCGCTTCTGCTCCTGAAAAAAACAGTTCATTCAGGTTCCGTGCCGACACGCGAAAAGCTATATCAGCACGGGTAATACCATCAATAATCTCATATCCCATTGTAAAATCATAAATCCCTTATCGCATTTAATACAGCCGTGGTTCCTTCTGCTACAGCAAGCGTTATCTGCCTGTATTGTTTTTCAGCTACATCACCTGCGGCGAACACATCCTGCACGCTGGTTCTCATATCCTTATCTACTTTTATGTAGCCCCACTTATCACGATCCAATTCACCGTTAAAAAGCTCCAGATTCGGCAGCATCCCAACAAATACAAATACCCCTTGCGCCGATATCTCCTTTAGTTCATGAGTATTCAGATTCTCTATCACTACAGTCATGGTACCATCTTCGTTTTTCCTGAACTCCCTGGGTTCATGTTCAAAAATAAAATCAATCTTCGTATCATTAAAGATTTTTTCCTGGGCCTGTTTATTAGCCTGTAAATGATTGAACTGATGCACAATCGTTATTTTTGAAGCAAACTTGGATATAAAAAGCGCTTCCTCAATCGCTGTATTCCCGCCGCCAATTATTATTACTTCACTCCCGTCATAGTACTTCGCATCGCATGTCGCGCAATAAGATATCCCTTTGCCTTTATATTCGGTTTCACCGGGAATATTCAGCAAACTCGGTGAAGAGCCTGTTGCTATAATCAGCTTTTTAAATTCTATTGTTTCAAATTCATCTATTAGTATTTTTTTATTCTTTAAATCAATATTCGTAATATCAACGGCCGATTTAAAAACCGCACCTGCGGCTATAGCCTGTTCTGACATCTGGTGCATAAGCATAAATCCTTCAATAGGCTCAATAAATCCAGGGTAATTTGAAACCATATGCGTAGTAGTTACCTGCCCGCCAGGCAAAGCTTTATCTACTACGATAGTATCTATCCTGGCCTGTGCGGCATATATTGCAGCGGATAATCCGGCAGGGCCTGCACCCAGAATCAGCAGATCAGTCCGCGTAGTGAAAGGACTTATCTTATTATGAATAGAACTAACCTTCCCTTCACTTAGCATTGCATCAAGATTTTTCACTAATTCCTTTCGTTTAATTGCCCCTGTTAAAAAATCACCTGTCAACCTTCCGGAATCAAAAAAAAGCACAGTCGGCGAGGACTCCACACCAAGAGATGTCGCCAGTTCGCGATTCTCCTGCCGGAATATTTTCAGGAATTTAATATCGTCTCCGTAAAGCTCACTAAGAGGCTCATATTTCGCAGCCAATGCTTCGCATGGAGGACATTCAGTGGAATAGAAATCCACAGCTACTTTATTCCCTTTTAATACCTCATCTTCCCATTGATTGGAATTTATATATTTTATTTTATCTGACATTATCATTCTCCTGGTTAAAATACAGCCCGATCCCCATTTCCAGCAATTCGGTAACGGGCCTGCAATCCGGGCTATTGTGTTGTCCGTGTTTATTCTTTGCAATAGCAGCGCATCCGCCGCCGCACGCTAGTTGCACAGGACATGTTTTACATTCATCTATGCTTAGTATATCCCTGTCTTCCCATTCTTCCAGTTTCTCTTCATCCATCCGGATTTCCGGGTAAAACTTGCCAAGCTCTTCGCCTTTCTTGCCGACAGTAGCAGTACACGCGTAAATACTGCCAGTATAATCAAAAGCCCATTCGGTTTTTGTCCCGGGACATGCATCAAAAAGAGGATCAGGCAATTTCCCGTTTTCCCATAAAAATTTAGTCACGGAATATACAGGTTTATG
>CAZVYR010000114.1:0-1549 GCA_964631555.1 uncultured Leptospirales bacterium | reverse complement strand
AGTAACCTGTATCTCGCGGATAATCCCGTTATTTAAAACCGGAATATAGTGCTCCAGGTTATAGCCGTTTGTTACCAAAGCGACCTGTATCTGTTTATCTTCAGCTTTGTGTAAAAAAGAACGTATAAACTCTTCTTTCTCCTTTCCGCGCAATAATGGCTCCCCTCCAAAGAGAGTTATATATTTTCTTTTCCCTTTAAATTTAATATCAACAAATCTAAAGAAAGCATCGGTTACACTCTCAGGCACGTTGTTGTTACTATGACCGTACTCATCCTGAAAACAGTAATCGCATTTAAAATTACAGGTATACCAGGGAACGAAAAAGAGCTGGATATCATCCTCATCACGCTTTCTGAGAAAATCCGTGTATCTCCTGGCGTACCGGGATGCTTCCTCCGCAGGAATGACGCTGTATCCTTTTTCAATAAATTCAGGATCTTCTAAACTTTTCCCGTTTAAATATTCACCCGCCTTCTCAGAAGAAAGTATATCAGCCTCACCTGATAAAAGATTTATCAAAAAATAGTTTTCTGAATCTTTAATTCGCGAAAAGATATTATATTTCGACTTTTCCATTCCCTGTACTCTGTTTTTAGTCATGGCAACCGACTGCTGATGAAGAGACCTTGGCACAACATTGTGCTTCAGCACAGCATTGACCGGTTTTTTTTCTGATCAGTGATTTCATTTTTCCTCCATTAATTTTTACAACATCCGCAAACGGATTTTATTTTCTTTCCCGAAACGGTAAAACTGGCAATCTGCACTTTACCCTTCATATAATAACCGCTTTCTTCAACAATCTCAATATCATTAAAGCCGCAATAACGCAATATACCGGTATATTCCTTACGTGTAATTGCCCCTGCCCAGCATTCTGCTACAGCTTCAGGATCATTCGCATATTCTTCAGGCACTTTTTCTGCCGAATAAATATCGCTGACAACAAAACGTCCGCCTGGTTTTAATACACGAAATATTTCACTCCAGACTTTTACTTTATTATCAGCGTGATTTAATGTGCAATTGGATATTACTAGATCAACTGATTGATCCGGTAATGGTATCTTCTCCAAAACGGAATGAAGAAATTTAACGTTTGTTATGCCAAGTTTTGATGCAGCTCTTTCTGCTTTTTTTATCATAGCTTCCGTCACATCAAGCCCGTAAACAAAGCCTTCCCTGCCAACTTCGCCTGCCAGGCGAATTACATCACTACCGCGCCCGCTGCCAAGGTCAAGGCACACTTCTCCCTGTACAGGCTTGCTGTAATCAACAGCTCCTCCGCAGGAAAGACAACATGCAGACTCAGCCAATGAACTATACCTGCTTTCTATTGAATCTGTATTCATAATTTTCCCCTTACTCCATTACATTCAAAAGACTTTCCAAAGACTGATGAATTAAGTTAATTTGTTGTGGTGATAACCTTTCATTGATATTGCTATTGCATTCTTCCATCAGGCCGGTTATCTTTTTTTGAACATTACGGCCTTTCCTTGTCAAAGATAACCTTATACTCCTTCTGTCATCCGGAACCTGCCCT
>CAZVYR010000113.1:0-10822 GCA_964631555.1 uncultured Leptospirales bacterium | reverse complement strand
TTGCTTCAAGGCAGCCGTTTACAGCCTATCTCGGTGTTGCAGCTAAAAGCAGGAATGTATGGGCAGGCGCATTCGCTATGTTTTTTTTCATGGGCTCATACGTGACTCATAGCGGATTTCTATCTAACGCTCTGACCCAGGCTAAAGGAATCGATCCTGTTACGGCTGGTATTGCCGCTTCTGTTTTATCCCTTGTTTTTGTTGCAGGTACAATTATTATCCCGATCCTTTCAGGGAGGATCAGTATAATCAGAGCATTCCTGACCCCGGCTGCTTTTCTTGCAGGCATCCTTGCGTATATTTCATGGATTATACCTTTCGGAACCCTGACTTTTGTTTTGCTTGCAATCAACGGATTTATGCTGGCTGCAGTTGTTCCTGCAATTATGGCACTCCCGATGACATTGCCGGAAATAGGCCCGGTTTATGCCGGAAGTGCGGGTGGTATTATTAGTACTTTGCAAATGGCAGGGGCTTTCTTAATTTCTTCCTATGTGATAATGCCTCTTGCAGGTCAAAACACTGATCAGGTATTTTTATATGTCGGAATCGGATATATTGTATTCGCGGGAATAACTTTGCTGTTGCCGGGGCTGGGAGTAAAAGCAATTTCGGGCGGGGATAAATGACTTGGTTGTTTTATTTCCCTTTTATATAATTTGAATCTCCGATGATATGTGAAATTAATTTCTTTAACTTTTTATATTTATTCTATATATTGTAAACATGTTGCATAACCGGGATTTCCTTGCTGCAGGCAAGGGGAATCCTTACATTTTGGAGAAATGCAACAACTTCAATATTAAGATAATAAAAATTAAAAAATAAGATGAGCCGGATTTTTTATCAACTGCGGGTTATTATTTTATTGTTTATCCTTGGTTTAATTGTTGCCGGTTGCGCGTTTTTTCGGGATTTTCAACCTGATTCATCTACAGATAAATGCAGCCATTGCCATGGAAGTAACCTAGAGGGAATAAATAATACAAAAGCCTATTGCGGGAAGTGTCATGATATTTCTAATCCTGTTACTCCGGAGAATGTATCTGACAGGGATATGAAAGAAGCGCTGTTGTCGGAACCGCATATACACAAAATAAAAAATGTTTATTCGGGCACTCCTTCGTGTTTTAATTGTCACAGACCGGGCAGCTTTTAAACTGCAAGACATACTGACTTAATAAATTAAAGGTATGTTAATATGAGAAAAAATAATATTAAGTTACTGTTTATTTTCTTTTTTATTTTATTTGTTATTATTTCAAATGCTTATGCTGCGAATAATGTTACATACGTTATGAACCTCCCAACTTGCCAGACAACAGGAAGCAAAATATTTTTGCTGGATATCGGCCACCGGTATCTTGATGTTAACCGGCATACTACGAATATCAATATATCTCTCGGATACGGGATAACCGACTGGTTTGATGTATATGCAGGGTATAGCTTCAGAAATAAAGATACAATAGGAACAGCAAAAGTCACCCTGCTTAATGATTTCTCTTCTGACTCTCCGTTTTCTCTTGCTGTTGTTGCCGGCGGCAGTTACAGGGATGTAAACCAGGTAAATAATGTGCTTTCAACAAGCTACGCGGATAAGGATACTGCTGAATCGGTCTACATATTGGAAGCAAAGGACAGGCCTTCATACTTCGGTCAGTTAGTTATTCAGAAATATCTTTTCAGCAACAGGTTTAGTATCGGTGTTGTTCCAATGTACGCATATAATACTAATTTTTACGGGGTTGACAGCAAGGACGATTATTCAGCCGGGTTCGGGTTTGAAACAGAGATATATATTTTCGACAGGGTGGCCCTATGCAGCGAAATTATTATTAACGCGGCAGGTTTTGCTTTTAAATACGCTAACTATAACGGCGGTATTAAATACGCAGGGTACAGGCATACATTTACACTCTGGGTTGGAAACAGTCCGGGTTACTCTCCGGTGGAATATATGACAGGGAATGATGTAACAACCCCAAAGATAAGTTTCGCATTTACACGTGAATTCGATTTATAAAGTTTTATTAGTTTAGCGGATTCTGTGTTCGGGAGGAATATATGTTTCTAAAAAGAAATGTTTTTAAAACCAGGATGAAAGTATTTCAAATTATTCTGGTAATAATTCTCCCGATTCTTATGATCCCGGCCACTGTATTGCTGACGAAATGCAATATATCTTATGAAGACGTACCTGAAAGTAGAATTAACGGGCTTCATTCCACGCGTCCGCCGTTCAGCAATATTTATCACGGCAGTTATTACCGGTTCCCTGAAGGAAGCTGTGACGAGCCTCAGTGCCATTACAGTGATCTTAAAGGCGGGAATACGGGAGGTCCCTCCTGTTACAGCTGCCATAACGACCTGTGGTCGGTCTTCAGTGTATCGCATACTTTGAAAGTCGGCGGCAGGTATCATCATAATGCCGTAGATAACGGCAATTTCGAAGCTACATGCGGGATTAATGGCTGTCACGGATCCAATGGAACAACTCTTTTTGCTGAAAACCAGACAGGTTATGATTTCCGGTATTCTTGTTATGCCTGCCATGATCCTATTCCGACTCCGGGGCACAGGGTCAGCAAAGAAGGAGTTTTGCATCATAAGGATATAGGCAAAGATCCTCATGTATACTGCTATAAAGCCGGCTGTCACGGGGATGGAGAGCCCGGCGGCAAATGCGGCAGGTGCCACGGTTCGGATTATCCGACAGGCGATTGACGTTAGCAAATATGACTTTGAAACGGAGGGGAAACGGAGTGGATGCGTCTTTGCAACGGAGGGAAAGTGACTTTGAGACGGAGCGAAAGCGGTATAATACCGGCTTCCCGTATATTCCGGAACAGATCGGAAGGGAAGTATATGGGTTTAAAACTGAAAATCCAAAGAAAAGTATTTATTATCATTCCCTGTGATCCATACCCCATGTTTTAAATAATTTTTTGTGGATGTCCGGCTGCGGTAGAAGGCCGTAAGCCATCGGAAGGCCGGGGGGGAGACCAGTTGTCTTGCTTAAACGTGGCTACTGTGAACCTGTCACACATAGACAAGGCAAATACCTGGCATTGGGCATAATGTTTGCCCGAATATTTTTTCGGCCTTGATGCACCCTCCTGAATATCGGCATCAGTCTCCAGCATCTCGACTGCTATAAGTGCTGTCTCAAGCTTTAACAGTGTTTCCAGTTCTTCGCAGTAGCGGTAAAATTCTTTTAAGTCAGCCATAATATTCTTACCTTACTTTTTTATTGTAATAATATTGGAATGATATCAATTGGAAAAATATACTTGAGTATACCAATGAATTTTTTAACTCTTAAAGAATATAATATTCAATATGAAATAAAAATTGTTCGTATCTAAAAAATTATTAACCATCATAATATTTTCTTGACATATTATTTCCATAATATCTTTTTAAAACAATAAAGTTTGAATATACTTAACAAGTATACACATAATTAATTTAAAATATTATTATGAAGAAAGACATTATATTTATCCCGTTAAGCTGAGAAACATACAGGAAACCCGTGTGGTTTTCCGTAATACTTTGTGCTGACGTTTCCCTGCCTGATTTTCCCACTCAATAATATTCTCCTCCAGCAGTCCCGGCACGGGAACGTAGCCGGACGCGTAATTTAACACAGGCTGTTACATGCTGAACAATTTATATGTAATAATGTGTTATACAAATACCACTATACCCAAGGGGGAACTATAGATGGACTTTGTATTTGTTTGTAAAAATACCCGTAAAGATTTTAAAAGCGAGGATTTCGAGATAACGGAGAATAAAGGAGTCAAAACCGATGCATCCGGGAATAAAATTCTGGATGCTAAAGTTGTATTGACAAAGCCCTGCCCGTTCTGCGGAGAAAAACATTCATATCAAGCCAGTGAGTTGGCATGTCCGTTTAACGGATAAGCTGACTGAGATATATATTACTAAGGAGGAAGGTATTAATGCAGGTAAAAAATTTATTTGCTAAACGATGGGGTATTATTGCGGTCGGAGGTGTTATAGGGATACTTGCACCTGTTTTGCAGAAACTGGGCAACCCTGGTAACATGGGGATATGTGTGGCCTGTTTCGAGAGGGATATTGCAGGTGCGCTTGGTCTTCACCGGGCAGCAGTAGTGCAGTACATGAGGCCCGAGATTATAGGTTTTGTGCTGGGGTCCATGATAGCTGCTTATATTTTTAAGGAGTTTCGACCAAGAGTAGGGTCAGCACCTATAGTAAGATTCGTGCTCGGTGCATTTGCCATGATCGGAGCACTGGTTTTTCTAGGCTGCCCATGGCGCGCCGTTCTGCGTCTTGCAGGCGGTGACGGGAATGCCATACTGGGTCTTCTTGGATTGACATTCGGCATCTGGATCGGTACTCTTTTTCTTAAGAAAGGATATACACTTGGAAGAACACAGACAACACATACAACTGTAGGATGGATTCTCCCTCTAATCATGCTTGGTTTTCTGATCCTGATATTCGTTTTCCCTCAAATTGAAGGGCAGGATAAAAACGGTGTGCTTTTTTATAGTTTGACCGGTCCGGGGGCAATGCATGCTCCTCTATTGATAGCGTTAATAGTAGGTCTTGTTATCGGCTTCCTGGCACAGCGAAGCAGATTCTGTACAATGGGCGCTATTCGCGATACGGTACTATTTGGTCAAACCCACTTGTTGAGCGGCTTTATTAGCCTTCTTGTTTTTGCATTTATAACAAACCTGATACTGGGACAGTTTAATCCTGGTTTCGAGGGCCAGCCTGTTGCCCATACTATGCAGGTATGGAATTTCGCGGGTATGACACTTGCCGGCCTGGCTTTTGCTCTTGCAGGCGGATGCCCCGGCCGACAGCTTTTTCTATCAGGTGAAGGTGATGGAGATGCGGCCGTTTTTGTACTCGGAATGATTGTTGGTGCCGGATTTGCACATAACTTCGGACTCGCAAGTTCCCCTAAAGGCATAGGCCCGCACGGCATGGCTGCTGTGGTCGCCGGTCTTCTGGTATGCCTGTTTATAGGTTTTACTATGAGAAAAAGAATAGCATAAGAAAATTGTAATAAGGAGGAAAAAAATGGCTTCAACTGTTGATGCAAGAGGGCTGTCTTGTCCTCAGCCCGTTATCCTGACACTGGATGAAATAAAAAAAGGGAATGATAAAGAAATCATTGTCCTTGTAGATACTGATACATCGAAAGAAAATGTTATACGGGCTGCAACTAGCCATGGATGCCAGGTTAATGAGGTGATACCTGATGCTGAAGGATACCGGCTTTCGATTACAAAGGGTTAACTGTGTTCAGTATTTTCAGAAAAAACAAGCCTGAACGAAAAAGAAAGGACAGCAAGTCAACCTCTGACCGGGGAATACTGGTTTTTGAAAACACAAGCGAGGTCATACAGGCTGAAAAGATTCTTAAAAAAACAGGCTGGCAGATTCGGGTAATGGGCCCGCCTCCGGAAATTCAAAGCGGGTGTGACCTGGTTATTGAATTTCCTTTGATAGAAGAATTGAATATATTACGCGAACTGGAAAATTCCGGGAACACTCCGCTCTCTGTTGTGCCCGTAACCGCACCACTTCTGGAACCGGTTGATCTTTTTCATGTTAAGGATTTTGGGGATTACCTTATGGTTCGCGCAGCTAATATGAAAATTACGATCGAAAAAAAAAGTTTAAAAATTGTAAACATTTCAGGCGGTGGATGTCCGGATGTCCCGTATTTAGCCTGGCAAATGGTAGGGAAAATGCTTGCTGAATCGCCAAGACCACGGGACCTGGGGCATACCCTTTGCGGGTATGCCCTTGAACTCGCGTATGAGGAGTTGCGAAGAATATGTTAGGCATAATCGGTACAATACCTGATCTTGACTTTCCGCTGGTTTATGGGCCTGTTTTATTGAAAGGCGACTGTCTGCAAATTAATGGATATAGCATACCTGTAAATCGCGGTACACCTGCTTTGATTGCTGCTGCACTTAAGGCATCCGAATGTATTAATAATACGGAAATATATGCATTTCTCGCCGGGGATACCGGGAAAGGCGAAGGAAGCCGCAGTCTTTATAAATTCCTGGTGGAAAATTTAACCGAATCAAATTTTCAGGTACTGACCTTCCATTATCTTCAACCTGATGTAGACTGGCATAACAGGATATACCTGGCTATTGAAAAAATGAAACAGCGGCCGCTGTTGATCGCAGACGCGGGCTTCATGTATGCGGCGAAGATGAGCGGGCAGGCGCCATTTTATGATTTTTTTACTCCTGATATTGGCGAGCTTGCTTTTTTAGCTGATGAAATCGCGCCACATCCCTTTTATACAAGAGGATTTATTCTGCACCAGAACGATAAGATTCCTGATTTAATTGAAAGAGCTTATAAAAATGAAAACGCGGCTAAATATCTTTTAGTAAAAGGTAAAACAGATTTTATTGTATATGAGAATCAGGTACTTCGGACTGTCAATGATCCGTCATTTGAAGCAATGGAAGCAATTGGAGGCACAGGTGACACCCTGACCGGGCTTCTTACAGTCCTGTGTAAAGATTTTAAGCCTGACGAAGCCGCGTTCATTGCTGCAAAGGCTAACCGCTGGACCGGCTATTATGCTGATCCGACTCCCGCCACTCAGGTAGCAGAGCTGATCGATAAGATACCACAAGCCTTATCGAAATTGTTGAAAGCATAAAATGGCATTATAAATGAGCAGGCTACCACAGAGTATATATTATTAAGATACGGCAATTCCACGCCGTTTGAATATAAAAAATCCTTCCCCTCCGTTTCTACTTTGTATTTCATTCGCTTCCCCTCCGTTTCAATGACGTATATAATCCGTATATTAAAATATAATGGCTTAAAATATATTCGAAAAAGTCTATGGCCAGTTCTCTTGAATTTCATTAATGTAACGTGACTTATGGGAATAGTTTATGGTATATTCTCTTTATATTGCCGATTTTATTTTGACATTTTAAAAAAAGTCAATTAATGTAATATTTTTCTTGACAGTGATTTAAATTCATTTTGTACTAAATACAAAACTCAGGTTCTGTTTGCAAAACTAATTTAGTAAAAAATAACATATATTTCAAAAGTTAATATAAAGTGCCGGATATAGAATAAGTCTATTAAAGATCACTACATGTGACTTGAAAGAAATGAGTACCGGCACTATTATTATAAATAATACTGTTTAACGCAATGGCTCAAACACGCACAGAATAGTAATACATCATTATATAAAATAAAGTATTTAAATATAAAAATAGTTATATATAGCTGCTTTAATAAAACAATAATACCTGGATCAGGAGACTGTTATTGCGTCGCATTTGTCACTAGCAGTAAATTGTTTAGAGAAGAATAACAGGGGGAAAAAGGATGTCAGAACAAGTATTTACTAGTTGTACTAATGAAGGTCCTATTTCGGTTTTCGTCAGAGATGGTAAAGTTGTAAGAATTAGGCCTCTGATTGTAGATGAAAAAGAGTTTAAACCTTGGACCATTGAAGCAGGTGGAAAGTCATATACACCGCCTAAAAAATTTAATATTGCACCGTTTGTATTTGCAGAAAGAATCAGGTTATATTCCGAAGATCGCATCAAATATCCTATGAAAAGGAAAGATTTTGATCCAAACGGAAAAAGGAACCCGGAAAAAAGAGGTGTCTCCGGATATGAACGAATAAGCTGGGATGAAGCGCTGGATATAGTATCAGGTGAAATCAAACGTATAAGAAAAGACTATGGCGGGCCGGCAATAACCGGGCTGACATCCTCGCATCATAACTGGGGTATTGTTGGTTATAAAATGGGGCCGTTTTCCCGCTTTATGGATATGCTCGAATATACACCGGTATTTGATAATCCGGACAGTTGGGAAGGATGGCACTGGGGAGCGATCCATACCTGGGGTTTCTTCTGGCGTTTGGGGATGCCAGAACAGTACGATCTGCTCCAGGATGTAATGAAAAATACCGAAATGATCGTATTCTGGTCCAACGATCCTGACACAACCAGGGCTATCTATTCAGGGCAGGATTCCGTATTATGGCGTCAATGGCTCAAGGAAAAGGGTATTAAAATGGTTTTTCTTGATCCGTTTTTCAATTATACTGCAGCGCACATGGACGGGACATGGTTTCCCCTGCGTCCGGATTCCGGGGCTGCTGTTGCCCAGGCAATAGCTCATGTCTGGATTACGGAAGATACATACGATAAAGATTATGTAAATAATCGTACATACGGGTTCGAGGAATTTAAGAAACATATACTCGGTAAAGACGACGGCAAGCCAAAAACACCTGAATGGGCTGCTGAAGAATCGGGGATACCTGCAAGGAAGATCAGGACCCTGGCAAGAGAGTGGGCTTCAAAAAAAACCGTCCTTTCCGCGGGTACAAGAGGCGGTGAAGGCAGCGCCTGCAGGCAGGCTTTTGCCACAGAATGGGCAAGAATGATGATACTGCTCCAGGCAATGCAGGGGCTTGGCAAGCCGGGAGTCGCGATCTGGGGAACAACAATGGGTGGTCCTTCAGATACAGACATTAGTTTTCCGGGATATGCTGATCCGGATTCAAGAATGGGCATTTCAAGGGCGGCTGATAAACAGATTGTTAATCCGACTAAACAGCGTTTGTACAGGCTGACGCTGCCTGAAGCAATAACCAATCCACCTATAGAATGGGATGGTGAAGGCTTCTGCGGGCAGTCAATAGATCAGCAGTTTATACATTATAAATATCCCATGGATGGATATCCTGAAGTCAGAATGTTCTATCGATACGGGAGCAGCTTTATCGGCACAATGTCTGATACAAGTAAATGGGTTACTATGTATCAAAGTCCGAAACTTGAATTTGTTGTTAACCAGGACTGCTGGTGGGGAGGAGAAACCTCATTTGCAGATATAATTCTTCCTGCATGCACAAGCCTTGAGCGCGAAGATATAGGTGAGAATGCCGCAGCAGGCGGATATAGCATTCACGGCAGTAACGGCAATAATTACAGGGTTGTGGTACGCATGAAAAAATGTATTGATCCCATTTGGGAATCCAAACCGGATTATGAAATATTTACTTTACTTTCGGAAAAGTTAGGGATGAAAGATGAGTATACGGAAGGTAAGACCGATCTTGACTGGGCAAAAAAGTATTTCGAGATTTCTGATCTTCCAAAACATATAAGCTGGGAGGAGTTTGATAAAAAAGGATATTTTGTAATAAATCCTCCTGAAGATTATAAGCCTACTCCTGCGTTACGCTGGTTTTATGAAGGGCGCCCATGCGATACGCCGGACCCGCTTAATAAAAAAAGAAACACGGATAAAGGGAATGAACTCGGGACATATACCGGTAAAATAGAATTCCAGTCGCAGAGTCTTTTGAAGAATTTCCCGGATGATGATGAACGTCCTCCGGTACCGCATCATATACTATCCTGGGAAGGATACAGAAGTGATATTTATAAGAAGTATCCTCTGCAGATGATCAGTCCTCATCCGCGTTTTTCATTCCATACGCATTATGACAAACATACCAAATGGCTGAATGAAATACCAACGCACAGGATAATGAAAGACGGTTATGCCTGGTGGCCGGCCCGGGTACATCCTGAGGACGCGGCTAAAAGGGGAATCAAGAATGGTGATATAATCAAATTATACAATGACCGGGGAGCAGTACTCTGCATTGCCGTTATTACTGAACGTGTGCTGCCCGGTATAGTGCATAGTTATGCTTCGTCAGCGAATTATGATCCTCTGGAACCGGGTAATGCGAAATCCATTGATCGCGGGGGATGCGTTAATATTTTAACTTCATCAAGAATGCTTTCCAAACACGCGCCAGGAATGACACCGAATTCATGTCTGATTGAAATAGAAAAATGGGAGGTTTAAAAATGGCACGATATGGAATGTTAATTAATATCGATAAATGTAATGGCTGTTATAATTGTTTTTTAGCGTGCAGAGATGAATATGAAGGTAATGACTATCTTCCTTTTTCTATAGCACAACCATCTGAAGGAAAACCATGGATGCAGGTTGTTGAGAAAGAGAGGGGTACTACACCGAAAGTAAAGGTGGACTATATCCCTATTCCGTGTTTTCAATGTTCAGATGCTCCGTGTGTAAATAAATCATCAGACGGTGCCGTTTACCGCCGACCGGATGGTATTGTCATAATTGATCCTGAAAAAGCAAAAGGCAATAAGAATATTCTTTCAGATTGCCCGTATCGTCTGATTTACTGGAATGCAGAAAAAAACGTTGCTCAAAAATGTACTTTTTGCGCTCATTTGTTAGACCAGGGCTGGAAAGAGCCCCGCTGCGTGGAGGCTTGTCCAAGCGGCGCTCTTATATTCGGAGATCTCGATGATCCGAAAAGTAATATTTCAAAGCTTATGTCCGCATCAGAGACTGACGAGCTTAATCCGGCTTTTGCGTTAAAGCCAAACGTCAGGTACATCGATCTGCCAAAGAGATTTATTGTAGGGGAAGTTGTGCTTGGTGATAATCAGAATGAATGTGCTTCAGGAATTAAAGTATTTCTGACTGATGGGGCAAAGACTTTCGAATGTGAAACAGACAGTTTTGGAGATTTCGAGTTTGACGGTCTTGAAGCCAGTAAAAAATATACGATACGGGTTGAGCATAAAGGCTATAAAACTACAGAGCAGCAGGTTACTACGTATTCTGATGTTAATATTGGTGTAATTGAACTTAGACCGGGCAAGTGATATTAAAATCTCTTCTGAGAAACTAAATTGCATAATATCACATTTTATCGTTTATTTTAGTT
>CAZVYR010000112.1:0-10840 GCA_964631555.1 uncultured Leptospirales bacterium | reverse complement strand
AGAAGGTACGACTTTGAAACGGAGTGGATACGGATCTGAAACGGAGGGGAAGCGAGTCTGAAACGGAGAGGAAGCGAATCTGATACGGAGAGGAAGCCCGCATTTAGGAACTGTAGGGGAACCTTAAATACAGCCCACGGTTGAAACCGTGGGCTAGCCTGTGGCTTTTTATTGTTTTTCAGTGAAACAAAGAGTTCTAATGTGGGGGGAGGACTGGGCAAGCTGTGATTGCTTTTATGATAAGGTTAGTCTATAATTTCTGATAATATCCTTTTGTTTGAACCGTATATTAAGTTAATATATAATATCAGTATTGAAAGTAAGTCGGGTTGACAGAATATTTCAATATTATAATATGAGGCGTATGGAAAACTTAAGAAAAAAGCTGTTCAGTATACTTTATAACAGGTCGTTTGTTTACAGGGAAGACCCGCCGTTTACTCTTGTGTCGGGTTTAAAGAGCCCGTATTATTTTGACTGCAAGGCTACTACGCTTGATCCTGAGGGATGTTACCTGACAGGTAAGCTCTTGCTGGCTGAGATTGAAGATTCGGAATCTGGTTCTCTCCGTATGGATATTGACGCTGTGGGAGGATTGACGCTTGGGGCTGATCCTATTTCGCTTTCTATTGCGCTTGAGGCATTCAGGAACGATATTACTATTTATCCCCTGATTGTGAGAAAGGAGCCTAAGAAGCACGGCACGCAGAAATGGATCGAGGGCAATCTTGATAAGGTCAGGACAGTGGCTGTTATTGACGATGTTATCACCACAGGGCAGTCAACGATCCTGGCTATTGAGAGGATGAGGGAAGCAGGGCTGGATGTAAAAAAAGCGCTTGTTATTATTGACAGGCAGGAAGGCGGCAGGGAGAATATAGAGAAGCTGGGTGTTGAGGTGATCTCCCTTTTCAGAAAGTCGGATTTTGACGCTGCGCGCGCGGATAGTTAAACGAGGCGGGATTAAGGCAGCGCATGAATGATGCAGAAATGCTGTGTATATCCTTTTTAATAACGGGCGCTGAAATATTATAAATGAAGCACGCAATAAAAAAAGCATTACCGTGTATTTTCATTTTCATTTGTTTATTAGCATCCCGCTCTTTGAGCGCGGGAATAATAGACAAAGAGGCTTATCGTATTCCTCCTGAGATAAAATATAAAAAAGCATTGACCTTTGCTGTGCTGCCTTTCAGCGGCAAACTTTCGGATGAAAGAAAATATGTTACTGGTCTTGTTGCGAATTATATTAGCGGAAAGTTATTATTATACAAAAAGATAATGACAGGCCGGCCTGTTATAGATTTTGAGAGAAGCGCTTTTGACAGCGCGGGCAATGTCCAGGGCGCTGGCAGCAGCAGGGAAGGCGCCGGGTTTCTTAACCTGGAGCAGGCAGGGGAAGACACGGTTAAAAAGATACTTAGTGAGACAGCCGGTGATCAGGGCAGGAAAGCTGATCTGCTTGATCCTGCCATTGCAGCGGGTACTGATATTATTATTACGGGCGAGATAGTTCAGAGCGGGAATAATCTCAGTGCTTCGCTCAGGGTGTTCAACAGGTTTTACGGCAGGGTCTGGGACATTGCAGTGGAGGGTACTTTCAGGAATATCGAGAAGTTCCTGGAGGATCTTTCCCTGGAAGTGAATAAAGCGGTCATTACTCACTATGCGTATCTGAGCCTTTATTCGGATGAAAAGGAAGCTGCTGTATATATTGACGACAGGTTTTTCGGGAGAACTGACAGAAAGGATATTCTCCTGGAAGCGGGAATGCATAAGGTCGAGGTTTCAAAAGAGAATACCGGTTTCAATACGGTTTATGTGGAGCTGGCTGAAGGGGCGTCCGAATCATTGCGCGTTGATTTGAAAGGAAGTTCTGTACGCGGCAGAGAAATGTTTTCTCCTGAAAAGGTCAGGCTGAGTATTACTACTGTACCTGACGGGGCAAGGGTCTATCTTGACTCGGACTTCCTAGGCCTCAGCCCTGTTGTAAAATACGGGATCGGCAGCGGCATATTCAGGCTGCGCATTGATAAAGAAGGGTATATTACAAAGTACAGTACGATTGACACAGACAGGGAAACCGGGGACAGCCTTGACCTGAACTTTACTCTTGAGAAGGGGAACAGCAAGGATTATTATTTTAAGAGAACTTCGGTATTTAACATTCTTTTCAAGTCTTCTCTTCTTGGGGCAGGTATAAGCTCGGCTTCGTATATTTATTTCGGCGTGAGAAAACAGGATGAGAGCGCAAAGCTGCGCGAGCTTTCGTCTTCGGATCCTGATTATTATGATAAGAAGAGCAGCTTAGAAGATAAAAGGGACTCGTTCGAACTTTACAGGCAGATTTCCCTTTATTCGCTGGGCGCCATGATAATATCGGCAGGTATCTTTTATTACTTTGATGTCGCGCAGGACGATATTGCCATCGCGGTTTATTATCCTGCTGGTAATTTTAATTTTAATTATACAGGGCAGCAAACGGCCAGGCTGTTTTCAGGATTTTCAAATTTTTCAAAAGACGCCTGTTTCGGAATAAGCATTACGAAGTCGTTTTAGTGGTTGGGGGAATGCATGAATTTACTTTTCGCTTCTGGTATCTCAATATCGTTATTAAGCTTTTCCTGCTTCTGCTGCCCCCTAACCCCCGAAGGTGGCACCAGTTGTGAAGTTTTAAAACATAAAATGTTAGGTTTTTTACAAGAAGGTGCCCCCTTTGGGGATTCGCCATGCTCCTCATAGCGCGGGGGCTGAAAAGGCAAATGGCGATGATATGCAAGTTAGATCGTCAAGTGTAAAATATTTAGCATGAGGCAGCCCTGCCCTGAGGGGGGCTTTAAATATTTTAAGGCAGGGTTAATGAATTTTTGTTAGAGCCTCTTCGGAGATATAATTACTCATTACAATAAATGCATAAATAAAAAGGAGTCTGCGATACAGACTCCTCTCTTTTATTGAATATATTTACAAATAATTATTTAGAAATAATACATTACTCCTACGCTGGGCTTGAATATCCTCGTGCCTGTGTCAGCTATGTCGTGTATTACGAGCCTTGCTTCAACTATAAGCGACAGGGGGCCTGTGATATTGAATTCAAAACCGCCGAATCCTTCGATGCCTGCGTCCGAGTCGTTATCGTCAGTCTGGTTATCCTCGAATTTGTAATAATTAAGCGAGGGGCCGAATCCAAGGTACGGAGAGAATGTGCTGCGGCTTTTCAAAAAGAACCAGTACCAGTCCAGGTGGATACCGTAAACTGTTGCCCATTCGGTATTTTTGTTTTCAAGAGTAACATAGTCCAGTCCGGGCCTGAATCTTAGTGACTGAAAGACAAAAGTTCCTACATCAAAGAGAATGCCACCGGAAAGATTGTTTTCAAATTTCGCGTCCGAATAATCATCCATCATGCTGTTATAAATGATTCTGCCTCCGAAAGCTCTTGCGAACAGACTGGTATCTGTTGCCACGATCAGGGTAAGAATTATTATTAGACCAGCGATTTTTTTCATGTATTAGCCTCCATGAATAGTGTTTTTTGATTAAAATCTGATTTTAAATATTGACGTATATTTAAACTGGAATTTTGTTATTTTGTCAAACATATTTTAAAAGATTCCGGATCTGCCGGCAGATTCCCTTCAATCGTGGGCTTACGGGAAGCTAATTTCTAGTTTAGTAAGAAATAATTTATGTTGCAACTTTAATGATTAGATATCTAATTAAATATATTATAATATTATTAATTATTAATTGAAAGATTATTTCAGGATAGTAAGACTGGGAGAGAGCTTTAAAATCGGAAAATCATTATCAGAAACGTACCCTGCCTGGGGGCGGTACCGTTTTGCGGGCAGGGACAAATACTGAAGAAACTAAAATAAACAATAAAACATGATATTATGAAATTTAGTTTCTCAGAAGCTGCCAAGGAGGCTTAAGATGAAAAAAAACAGAAATATCCGAAAAGTAATTATGAGCAAACCCACTATAGAAGGAGCCGGTGTTCACTTGAAACGAGCATTCGGTTTCCAGGGAGTGGACGCGTTTGACCCATTCCTCCTTTTGGATGATTTTCGTTCAAATGATCCACGCTATTATAGCAAGGGTTTTCCATGGCATCCTCATCGCGGGATTGAAACTATTACTTATGTTATCAATGGAAGTGTCGAACACGGGGACAGTATGGGAAATAAAGGAGTGATTGGAACCGGTGATGTACAATGGATGACAGCGGGTAGTGGTATCATCCATCAGGAAATGCCAAAGGGGGATGAGACAGGGCGCATGGGAGGGTTTCAGTTATGGGCTAATCTCCCTGCTTCCAGGAAGATGATGGACCCTCGTTATCGTGAAGTGAAAAGCGATCAAATTCCTATCGTCGTTACTGATAACGGAGTAAAAATCAGAATCGTTAGCGGTAAAGTTGGCGGTAAGACAGGGCCAGTTCGTGACATTGTAATCGATCCGGAGTACCTTGATGTGACTGTTCCTCCAAACACGGAGTTCCTGCATCCGACAAAACCACAGCATACGGTATTCGCATATATCATCGAAGGCAAGGCATTGTTTTGTAAGCAAAAGAATCCATTCGATTATGAGGTCGAAAGTACCAACTATTTTGATATGAAAAGAGACTCATTTGTGACTAATGAGAATCTTGTTCTCTTCGAGGAAGGAGAACAATTAGTTGTTTCTACTGAGAATGAACCTGTCAGGTTTCTCCTCATTTCCGGACAGCCTATTAAGGAGCCAATCGCATGGTATGGCCCTATTGTGATGAACACACAGCAGGAATTGCAAATTGCATTTGAGGAGTACAACAACGGTACATTTATCAAGTAAATAAAACGCTAACGATAGAATAATCGCCTCAAGTAACTGACGAATAATTAAATAAGCGATTTTAAAAAACGTCAGTCAGAAGGAAGGCTTGTATAAATCTGACAATATTATCGGGATAATAGAAAAGACCATGAGTGTTAGTGTTTATCCGACAGGTACTACTATTTATGATCCGGAAAAATGCTGGAACGGTTATACGATTTTTCCGGGGTCGCTGTTTGAAGGCGAAAGTGTCGGCGCTGTTCTTATTGATATGAACGGCAATGTTGTCAATCAATGGAAGGGGCTGGACGGATTTCCGAACAAAATTATTCCGGGCGGATATATCATGGGCAGTACAGGGATAAGGGATTCTAAGTATGGCTTTCAGGACATGATTGACCTGGTTCAGGCTGACTGGGACGGCAATATCATCTGGAAGTATAATAAATCTCAACTTATTAAAGATACCCGGAAAAAAGCTGTATGGATGGCAAGACAGCATCATGATTACCAGAGAGAAGGTAATCCTGTAGGATATTTCGCGCCTGGTATGAATGCCAGGCATGACGGAGGGAGCACAATTATTCTGATACACAGAAACCTGAAGAATACACAGATAAGCGATAAAATGCTTCTGGATGATGTGATTATTGAAGTCACATGGGACGGAAAAATTATATGGGAATGGATTTGCAGCGATCACTTTGAGGAAATGGGGTTCAGCGGGGATGCGAAGAACGTGCTGGCGCGGAATCCCAATATGGTACCTGTCAAACATATGAAAGCCGGTGACTGGATGCATATAAATTCCGTTTCATTATTAGGATCTAACAAATGGCATGATAAGGGTGATATGCGTTTTCATCCGGAGAATCTGATCTTAAGCGGACGCCAGACAAATATAATCGGAATTATAGAAAAGAAGACCGGCCGGATAGTCTGGAAGCTGGGGCCGGATTATAACACTTCACCTGAATTAAAAGAGATGGGTTGGATAATCGGCCAGCATCATGCTCACATGATACCTGCCGGACTTCCGGGGGAAGGGAATATACTTGTATTTGATAACGGCGGATATGCGGGGTACGGACGGGCTAATCCTGGGTCTCCGGGCGGTCTGTCTAATGCGATAAGGGATCATTCACGGGTGCTGGAATTTGATCCTGTTTCACTAAAGATTATCTGGAAAGCGGATCTGCCGGGCATGCCCGGAGAAAAGCCTGAAACACCCGGCCTGCATATATACAGCAGGTATATCAGCTCAGCTCAGCGCCTGGCAAACGGCAATACGCTCATAACTGAAGGCGGCATCGGACGTATCTTTGAAGTTACTCCTGATCTGGATATTGTCTGGGAATATGTAAGCCCGTATAAGTCGAAAATTTTAAATATGCCCTTCGTCTACAGGGCATACAGACTGCCGTATGAATGGATCCCGCAGGCAGGTATTCCCGAACAGCTTGCTGTAAGGAAACCGGACAACAGCACTTTCAGAGTTCCGGGGCATGGCCCTGCAAAGACCGGGAAGATAACGAAAATAAAGTATAATTCATAATAATGGAATTTGCGCTCTTTCCCCTTTTTGAAATAAATTAAAGGAAGAAACTTCATGAATTTAGTTCAGATCAAATACTTTAATTCGATAGCCAAATATTTAAATTTTACAGCAGCGGCCAAAAGCCTGTTCGTATCACAGCCTTCATTGAGTAAGCAGATCGCGTTGCTTGAGAAAGAACTCGGAGTCAAATTGATATACAGGGACAAACACACTGTGCGTCTTACTCCGGCAGGTAAGGTTTTTCTAAAAGAATTTGAAGATATCGATACACGCATCAATTCAGCACTGGAAAAGGTCCGTCTCACCGGGCATGGAGTTGTCGGCACTATTTCCATAGGCTGTCTGGAAACAATTAACGTGGGAATGTTTTTTCCGGATTTGATAAACCAATTTACAAAGGCATATCCGGAAATAAAAATTTCTGTTGAGCGCGGAGGTTTTAAATATCTCAGGGAGAAACTGCAGGAAGGTATCTTTGATATTATTTTTACGCTATCCATTGATATTATGGATATACCTGATGTTTTATCCAAGAATATTCATAAACGTAAGGGCTCTATTGTTATGTCCGGTAAAAATAAATTTGCAAACAGAAAGTTCTCGTGGTCGGAGTTATCGGATGAACCTTTAATTATATTCTCTGAGCATGAATCTGCAGGTGTATTTTCAAGAGCAATGAAAACCGCTAAAGCACACGGGTTTAAAAATATTAAACAAGTTCATAATGTTGAAACTATTCTCAGCTATCTTGACCTGGGTCTGGGATTTTCCCTGCTGGACAGAAGTATCGGGGAGCACCGTAAAAACGATCTTAAATTTTTCGATCTTCCCGAAAAGGAAGCAATATTTTATGCAGTATGCGCATATAAGAAAGACAATCTTAATCCTGCTGTTCCTCTTTTTTTAAAAAATATTCTGTAATAACTTTTATATATAATCTTATAACCAGAATTTATTTCCCTCTTTGTTTTAAGAATACTACATTGTTATTAGTGACAAATCCTTAAAAAACAAAAAAGCAGCAAGACAGGTCGTTTTTAATCTTAATCAAATCAATCAATATCTGACAGATATAATTTATAGACTGTGAAAATGCATACGTTTTCCAGCGGTCAGTGTGCTTTTATCAGTAAAGAAATAAACCTGTCAGGCTAATAATATTAAAAAAATAAGGGGGAATAATTATGCTGTTTAAGAAAAGCTGTTACTTGTTTTTTATTTTTACGTTATTGATTTTTATGTTCGCAGTTGTATCCGGATTAAATGCTCAGCAGGTTAAAGTTCATGAGAAAGAGCTAAGTATTATAACAATAGGGTCAGGTGTCCCCGGCGGGTGTTTTTCAAACAGATCTGAAGCTATGACAGTTATTCAGAATAAAGGGAGATATATTGTTCTGGATTGCGGCTATACTTCGGTATTAAAGTTGGTAAAAGAAAATATTCCCTTAAAAAATATCGATATTATTATGTTCACGCATCTGCATGCGGATCACAGTTCAGATTTTATAAATTTGATGCTGTGGAGGTTTTTATATGGAGGCAGGGAACTGGAACTGATAGGCCCGCCCAAGACACATGCCTATTATAATTTTTTTAAGGATTTTTATAAAGATGATATAATGTACCGCGCAATGGTATTTAATACAGGTACTGTGAAAGGTGCATTCAAGGGGGTCAACGTAAGGGAGATCAAGGGGAGTAAAAAATTTAACGCAAGAGGTATTAATATTGAGAGCGCAAAGATGGTACATACTATGTATGATCTTGCATATAAATTTATTATTGACGGATCAACTATAGTAGTAACAGGAGATACGTCATATACAGATACTCTTGTTAAGTTTGCAAAAAATGCGGACATGCTCGTACTGGATGGATCATTCATTCTTTACGCACTGAAACCTCCTGCAGTTTATAACTTCGATGTTTCAGGGCTTTTGGCAAGGGAATATGACGGAAAGAAATATAAACAATACAAACCGGATAAATATTCGGGCGATTTTCAGGTTGAATCTCATTTAAATTATGCGGATATAATTAAAATATCAGCTCAAATCGCTCCAAAAAAATTAATACTTACTCATTTATTCGGCAGTAGGGGCGGGCAACCTGATCCTCAAACCGATGAGCTTAAGAATAAAGTAACTGATGATCTGAAAAAAGCCGGCTTTACTGGTGAAATATTTTTTGCTCAGGACGGGATGGAAGTCGGAGTGAAATAAAAATATAATCCTCATATAAAAAGCTACCGGAGAGGAAAACTCCGGTAGCCCTGAAACAAATCATTTCTCTTAAAGCAAGAAAGAAGAGATATGCGAATTTGTCGCTGAAGAGGAAGACTATGCAGCGCAGTAAAATTAGTTATATACTCCGTACTCCCTGGTGAATTCGACCATTGCCCTGACGGTCTCTTCTGTTCCGTCGTCGATCTGGGTACCGGGGCTCAGGATGTAGCCTCCGCCTTTTCCGCAATAGTCGATAAGGTCTTTACAGGATGCTTTGACCTGGTCAGGGGTTCCTGTGGCTATTAAAGTAATAGGTACATTGCCCATTATGCAGCATACATCACCGAGGATGTCTTTGGCCTTATGCATGTCAGTCCTGTCGAACAGCCATATAGTTGAAGCTTTCGGGAGTTCCCTGATAAATTCAAGCCTGGTGTCGAATATACCTTCGGCAAACGGACAGGGTATCAGGCCTTCTTCGATCATGTTCAGCATTATCTGTTTGAAAGTAGGCCAGTAGAATTTTTTATACTGTTCTTTCGACATGAAACCGTCTGATCCTTTGTGCAGCGGCATCATGACAACAGGTGTTACTCCCAGAGGAGCGTCAGGTACAGGTGTAAGGTTTAATATCTTTTCACAAGCTTTGATAACTTTTTCCGGATGCCGGTACATGTCTGTCATTATACCGGTTGTGCCCCGCAGCGAATCGCCCAGAGTGTCAAAAGGAGCGGCACCGAATCCCCTGACAAAGCCTGGATATCCCATTGAGGTCAGACGCGCCATTGTTTCAAATGTGATTTGATTTGGTTTAATGCTTAGTTCAGCCGCTTTTTTTAATAATCCGAGCGCTTCAATAACTTCAGGGTCCATAAAGGGCATGTAGGCTCCGCCGTAACCCAGGCTTTCAACCGAGAACTGAGGCAGCTTCTGCAGTCCCTTTAATGCTGAATGCATGCGGGGAATATATCGCCGGAGTACGTAGTCTGAGGGATCTTCGAGAAAATGATCGTATTCGGCGGCCTTCATGTATTCCTGTTCAACGAACTGATACTGGACATCATCAGGAAGCCCGTAGCCGGCCCATTTCATATTCGTCTGGCACAGAAGTTCCATAGATGCCCCTGACATTAAAAACAAAAAGGAACCGCAATCCGGCTCAAAGTCTTTGTGAAATTGTATCATTGCCTCTGAAGCTTCCTGCCATCTGTCGTACATTGTAGCTTTTTGATCGACTCCTTTACGCCGTAGAGCAAAGGCCCCGCCGAGTCCGGATATTGGTACACGGGAAGGTATTTTCTTTAATTCGATAGCGTCCCTAAAAAGGGCCGCCCGCTCCTGGTATTTTTTTTTGGCTTCAGCATTATCAAACTGAATACCGTCACCGCTAACCCATGCGTCCAGACGGATGCTGCGTTTTTCTTCAGGGGTTAATTTATCCCAATTATCAGGCTTTCCTAACATGTCGTTCCTCCTTATAGTTCTTAAGAAGATAATTCCGGGAGGTATTAAAAAGTCAATAATATTCCGGGTTTTTAGACCAACGTGCTTTTAAATTATTTTAGTCAGATTATTTACTCAAAATTCAATAACAATGAAGCAGGCAGGTATATTTTTTTGCTCAGCGCAGGAGTGGGCGGACTTCTTCAGGGAAGAGGCTGTAAAAAGTTCAGAAGGTCACGGCGATGAGGTGTTTAAGTACTGATTATCCGTCGATCTTGTTAACCGGGTCCGGATTCCGGGATGATGAACGTCTTTTTTGCCCCATTGCCTATTGAATACGAATCTGAAACGGAGGGGAAGCGAAGCAAGGATAAAGAATAAAGTGTATCTTCCAGCGCCCTCACCCGGCCTGCGCTAGCGCTGGGCCACCCTCTCCAGGCAGAAGCACGGGAGAGGGTACTGTGCTGAAATAACGCATCCTTAGGTTGTGTCAGGAGAATCTTTGTTTTCATGTATTTCGATATGAACAGATTATATCCGCTCATGTTGAGGTGGCGGGATTTGCGGGTGAAATTGTATTTTTCGTCAGGGGACAGGGCCTGCCATGAGCGCACAGCATCGCCGAAGCACCTGCGTACTGCGCGCTGGGCTTCGGTGTCGGGGTTGCGCGGGATGACGTGAAGGCGCACGCACTGAGTACCGCGTCGTGTGTAGAAGACGACGTTGCCGAGTCGTCCGCTGATAGAGTTTATTAAGATGTTCGGTGTTGCTGTTGCCATTTTGTTTT
>CAZVYR010000111.1:0-10854 GCA_964631555.1 uncultured Leptospirales bacterium | reverse complement strand
GCTCTGTTTCTGCGGACAAATTATATTTAGGCTAATCCACGGTTGAAACCGTGGGCTAGCCTGGGACTGTTTATCGTTTGTCAGTAAAATCAGAAGAGGGAGATAACGAATGAAAAAGACAAAAATTGATCCTTCACCTTTGCTTTTTCCGCATCCTGCTGTGCTTGTGGGTGTGGATGTTAAGGGCAAACCTGACTTTGTCACTGTTGCATGGGCAACAATTGCAAGCGGGAATCCGCCTTATATTGCGATTGCGTTGAACCATGTCAGGTATTCCTTGAAGGGAGTAAGAGAGAATATGACTTTCTCGGTCAATATTCCGAATACTTCGATGGTAAAAAAAACGGACTATTGCGGTATTGCCACAGGCGCTAAGCACAATAAGGCAGCGGACTGCGGTTTTAAGGTGTTTTACGGGGAGCTTGAAAATACTCCTTTTATTGAGCAGTGCCCGGTAAACATCGGATGCGCTGTAAAACATATTCTTGACCTGGGAAGCCATTACCTTGTTGTGGGGATCATCAAAGAGATACTTGTTTCGGATGACTGTATGACTGACGGCAAGCCTGACCCGGTAAAGATCGATGCTTTTGCCTATATGACTTATCCTGCTTTGAGTTATAACGCGATCGGTGAATCGCTGGGGCCTGCTTTTCGCATCGGCAAGGAGATCAGGAACATTAAGGATGACTGGGAACGACAGTTGGCGAAATGAGTAACTGATTTTGACTGACTTATTATTTTTAATTTATCGTTGGATCGATAGGATGATCTGATTTTAATAAATTTCGAAGCAGCAGGAGGCTGCTATAGCCGCTTCATACAGGAGGTATGCATAAGCGGCGTGAAATTTATTAAAATCAGATCATCCTATCGATAATATTGACGATATTAGCAAAAAAAGTAAGTAAGGATAAAATAATCAATATATCTTTTTCCCCATGCTTATTCTTTCTTCAACATTATATCCTATCTTTTTGTAAAAGTCTATGACTTCCCTGTTGGAGATAAGCACCTGGAGATTGATCTTTAGGCAGTTCAGTTTTTTTAATTCATTCTCGACATGGTGTACTAACGCTTTTCCCACGCCTTTTCTGCGGTATTCTCTGTGAACCGCCAGGGAGTACAGCCAGCCCCTGTGGCCGTCATATCCGCCCATTACTGTTCCTATTATTTTATGACTATTGACGGCAACAAAGAACAGCTTATTGTCGAACTCGAGTTTTCTTTCTATTGAGAGCTCCGGGTTATGATGAGGTGCTGAGGCAGTGAAGATGCTCTTCCATAGCTCAACTACCTGTTCTTTATCCTCAGGTTTGTATTCGCGTATTTTCATATTTAAACGGATCAATAATGCAGAATGAGACTGCGTGTAAAGCATAAATATAAAATAACAGCTATTCTAATTTAAAATTAAAGTCAATAATTATTAGAGAAAATTTTTAATTCTTACCCGGTGCTGGTAAGCTGTATGAAAAAAATTTACCGGCGTTTCTGCACACCTTTGGCACGAGCGGAAATAAGGGGAACTGGTTTTGTGTTAAATGACTGCCGGTACGGCTGTATCTAAGGCCCGGGGGCCGGGATTATATTATCCGGGCCTGATTTTTAAGGGCTGGACAGGCATATTTATACCGGAAGCTCTTTGATACGACTCTGAAACGGAGGGGAACCCTTCGACAAGCTCAGGGGCCGAAAGCAGGTTCCAGGTTGCGAGTTCCAGGTTCCAGGGAAGGGAAGAGAGTTTTGACATCGGTTCGTCTATTGGAGTATGATTAACTGCCTGTATTACTCTTTTTAAATAATTCGAGATATAGAGATTGTAGCCGCTCATATTGAGATAGCGGGCTTTTCGGTTGTAGGTATGTCGTTCGTCAGGGTTCATGGTCTGCCAGGAGCGTACGGCATCGCCGAAGCTGCGGCGAACTGCCCGCTGGGCTTCTGTATCGGGATTGCGCGGGATTACGTGCAGGCGAACGCACTGACGTCCGCGCCTCGTGTAGAACACGACGTTGCCGATTCGTCCGCTGATCGAGTTTATGAGTATGTTCGGTTTTGCTGTTGCCATTTGTTTTATCCCAATATTTTATTAAAAATTTCAAAAGATATTCCGGAGAAAAGTTTTTTCCCCCTTCCAAACTAGTATACGTAATTGTATTACATAGTGATTGTTTTTAGTGAGAGGAAGCAGGGGATAAATTTTTATCCCTATATATTAATATACAAATTCACCTTACACTTTTGGCGTATTTTTAAGATATTTCAGGATGATTTTTTAATTTTTTTTTATTTTTTTATAAAAAAATTGATATTCACCTAGCTGCATAATCACTTATAAGTAATATATCATACTGGACTAAAGATAGGCGTCTTGTTGAATTATAATTTAATAAATTATTTTATTCCTGTGATTTACCTATTTGCGGTTGACTTATATAAAGACAATGGATAAATATAATCCAAATAACCTACGTTTTTTCCCCGAGATTATTCCGGATTAAATTAAGTAATATTAAAACAATTAAAAATTGCAAAGTGCATTAGTATGAAAAAGATCAGACTTACAATTACAACAAGTTTAATATTTTTTCTCTTCACTTTTTCCTCATTCGGCGAAGCCTTTAAAGTTGTTTCATGGAATATGTGGGTACTTAGTCAGAAAATTGAAACAGATACAAGTAAGGCAAAGCGTAAAGCTGCAATAGAAAAAGCTCTGGATAATTTAAAGTATGACATACTCATTGCCCAGGAAATACTAGATCAAAAGGGAGCTGATTTTGTATCGAATTCGATCATTCCCAAACAGGATGTCTGGAGCAGGGTATTGTGCACAGGAAGAGGATCGCAGTCACAGGGAAATGCGATCTGGTTCAGGAGAGATAAATTCGAGGAGCTTTCCCATAAATGCATTTCTGCCGGTTTCCAGCACCCTGTTGCTTTGGGTGTTTTAAAAGATAAAAAAGAAGATAAGTTATTTATTGTAATATCAGTACATTTTACTTATGCAAATGGTAAAACGGAAAAATCAAAAGAGGAATTGCTCCGTTTACTGGATCTTGCCGGAAAAGAAAATAAGAAGACATTTTATATTTTTATCGGCGGTGACACGAATATGCCTACTGAATCCGGCAATTCGCTAAGTGCACGGAATTTTTCTGTGACAATAGATTCAGGGGTTGATCAATATAATAAACAATCACCAAAGCCGGTTTTACAATTCAAATCAATTATGGACCAGCCAACCTCCAGGTCCCCAAAAAAGTCCGGCGGGAAACCTCGAAATAATTATGATCATTTTATATTGACAACACAGATGAATGATATTTGTACTGGTGAGGTTTTAGAACAGGATACAATTGAAGAAGCGGAGAAAGACGCACAAGGGAACTGGGACAAGGATGCATATACTTCTGATCATTTTCCGATTTCAATAAGCTGCAATTTCAGCAGAGCGGCTTCATCTCCTGCAGCAGCTTCGGATTCTCCTGCTGCGAGTCAGACTGCTCCAAGGTCTTCGCAGCAGATAGGGCAAAGCACCAGCGGTACAAAGAGAGAAAGGCCGGATGAAACTACACAGGAAGAGGAACCGCCGCTTAAAAAAGCAAAGACGGGTGGAAAATAATTAAAAATTAATTGACTACTTATTATTAAATTTATATTTTATATATTGTTAATGGTAATGATTTTCATTTTCGTTTACAATATATTATCAATATTAGTATTCATAAAGTGGATTAATGATATAAGATTCATACCGGATAATTACTTCAGTTTCCGGAACCGTTACAGACGCTGTTAATAAATTTAAAGAAGGCGGTTATAGAAGGAGATTCTGTATGCCAACATATGAATATAAATGTACTGAATGTGACCAGTATCTTGAGAAATTTCAGGGAATAAATGATGCACCTTTGGAAATATGCCCGGTCTGCGGAGGATCCTTGAAACGGATTCTCAGCGGCGGAGCAGGAGTGATTTATAAAGGCAGCGGTTTTTATACTACTGACTATAAAAACAGAAATGAACTAAGAAGCACTAGACGGTGCGGTAGGGAGCAAACGTGCTGCGGCAGGGAAGTTCCGTGTGAAAAACCTTCATGTAATGAATAATAAAAAGGAGTATTAAGTATGGCATTGAATATAGCGATATCAAGCGGAAAAGGAGGCACGGGTAAGACATTTATTTCAACCAATATTGCCAGTGTGCTTGAAAAAAAAGGAGAAGTCCGTTATCTCGATTGCGATGTTGAAGAACCTAACGGTCATCTCTTCCTAAAGCCTGAGATACAAACTCATGAAGATGTTACTATTTTATCACCAATGGGTGTTGATAATGATAAATGCGCGTCCTGCGGGAAATGTGCAGAGGTATGTAAATATAACGCGCTGGTATTGATTAAAGAAAAGGTCCTGTTTTTTAAAAATTTATGTCATGTATGCGATGCGTGTGTTATTGCGTGTCCGAATGATGCCATTATCGTAGGGGAAAGAAAAATCGGGGAACTGGCCCATGGTAAAAGCGGAAGCATAGATTTTTATTACGCTTTGCTAGAGACAGGTGAAGGCGGTATGTCACCGCGCTTAATCAGAAAGGTTAAAGAGCATGCAGGTGAAGGTATAAATATTCTTGATTCATCTCCAGGAACGTCATGCCCTGTTGTTGAGACAGTAAAAGAAACTGATCTCTGCGTTCTTGTTACTGATCCTACTCCATTCGGCATTAATGATTTAAAGCTCGCGGTTAATATGTGCAGGGAATTGGACCAGGAGCCTGTAATAGTCGTTAATCGCGCTGAGTATTTAAATAATGCTTTGAAGGATTATTGTAATAGTGAAGGACTGGAAATTATCGGAGAAATACCTAATGAAAGAAAGATTGCAGAATGTTATTCAGTAGGAGATCTGGCGGTTGACAAGTTTCCTGAGTATTTTGATATATTTGAAAATATCGCGTCAAATATACTTGAATATGCACAGAAGAAAAGAGAGGTAAAAAATAAGCCCATAAAAATAGAGCTGAAAGATATTGATACTCAGAAGATGGAATGCAACGCGTCTCAGTATGTTGCCCCTTTAGGGAATAAAGAGGTGGTTGTTATCAGCGGAAAAGGAGGTACCGGGAAAACTTCGTTAGTCGCAGCTTTCTGCGCTCTTGAAGGAAATATTGCCATATCGGACTGTGATGTGGATGCCGCGGACCTTCACCTGGTTCTGAAATCGGAAGAACTGGATAGAGGGAGTTTCTCCGGCGGTGAAGTTGCCAAAATCAATTTGCAAAGATGTGTTTCATGCGGAGAATGCATGAATTCATGCAGGTTTAATGCAATTACAAAAAGTATAATTTCCGGCAGGGAAATATATAAAGTGGATGAAATGGCATGTGAAGGCTGCGGGGTGTGCGACCTGGTTTGTAAATTTGACGCTGTGACATTCAGGACAGTCATTAACGGAGAATGGTATGTCTCTCAAACAAAGTTCGGACCCATGAGCCACGCAAAGCTTGGAATAGCTGAGGAAAATTCGGGGAAGCTGGTTTCACTGATCAGGAACAAGAAAAACGAACTTGCTTCAAAACACAGTCTTAACAGATCAATTATCGATGGTTCTCCTGGAACAGGCTGTCCGGTAATTGCTTCCATTACAGGAACTGATTATGCCATATTAGTAACGGAACCCACTGTTTCAGGTGTTCATGATTTAAAAAGAATTCTTGAATTGATCAGGTTTTTCAATATTAAATCCGGAGTCATTGTAAACAAGTATGATCTTAATCAGCAGAAGTCGGATGAAATAAAAGAAATTGCCTTACAGTATGACTCCGAGTTTTTGGGTGAAATACCCTATGACAAGGCTGTTATAGAGGCTCAGATGGAAGGTATCTCGGTTGTGGAATATACAGATTCCCCATTAACAGAAGAAATCGCACGGATATGGGCAAAAGTACGGAAGAGCGTATTTTCGGAACAGAAGCAGGAAGCAATTGAGTGCTGATCTTATTTACGAAAGCAATAATTTATTTGCAATCCAATTACTATTGTTTGCATGAAAATATTATTAATAAATTTAAGATCGAATAATTAGAAGATGAAGAGGTGAACATTGCACGGACGCGGGCCCTGGTGGCATGAAAGGTTTCAGGAATTTGGCTGGAGAATAACTCCAACAAGAGAGATTATCATGGATATTCTTCATAGCACTAAAGAACACATTAGTGCTTCGGATATTTATATAAAAGCTCATGCTACAAATCCTGCGATTGGCCTGACTACGGTTTACCGTACGCTTGATATGCTGGAAAGAACCGGGATAGTCCAGAAATTTGATTTTGGAGACGGGATGTCGCGCTACGAGCTTATAAATAATCCGGGAGCTAAGGAACATCATCATCATCTTATCTGTATGAGTTGTAAAAAGATAATTGATTATACAGAATTTATGGATGATGAAATCGATTTCATAGAAAAAACTCAGGATAAACTCTCTAAAAAATATGATTTTAATATAACGGGGCATTTGATCAATTTTTACGGATTATGTGAAAGTTGCAGAAAGTGGGCAGTTGAATAGTAATATTATTTTAACGATATTTTAAAAATGATTTTCATTAGTAAGAATATTTAACAGAAGAAACCGGGGCTTTTCCGGCTACGGCAGAGGACACGGCGGCAGATCAATTCGATAGCATAAGGAATGAATATTATGTCAACAAATAGCATTGGATATTATAACCTGTTGAAAATTGATAAAGACGCTTCTATCGAAGAAATTAAAAAAGCATTCAGAAAACTTGCACATGAATTCCATCCTGATAAAAATCCGGATAATAAAAATGCAGAAGAAAAATTCAAGGAAATCTGCAGGGCATACGAGGTGCTTTCCGACCCGGAAACAAGGAAATTGTATGACAGGACAGGAATTGATGACTTTAATAAGTTTGGAAAAGAGAACTTTTCGGGGAATCCTTTTACTGCAGGATTCGCCGGTTTTTCCGGCAGAGGAAGGGGGTGCGGTTTTAAAAGAGGATGTGGCTTCAGGCATTTTTATAATAACAGGCCTGGTACTTTTTTTCAGAATAATATAAAAGTGCAGGATATTTCAATCACTGAAGAGGAAGCGATGAAAGGGATTGAAATAACTGTCAGGGCCGGAAATAGCTATCCGGATAAAGTATATAGCATAAAACTTCCGGACGGGGTAAAAAACGGTTCGTTGATAAGATGCGTTGATGAATACAATGGCAATGATTTTTTTATCAGGATAAATTATCATGATAAAACCGCAGCATGTTAAAAACGCGATACTAAATTTGACGTTATAAGTATATATAGTCATTCATATTGAATTAATCTATAACAGGAGTTAATGAAAACCTGTGGATAAAATAAGTTTAATTTCAGTTGAACACCTTGAGAACTGCTTTAGAGAAGTATTTGCGATTCCGGATTTTGCATTAATAGATGTATCAGAAGAAGATTACATGGATGAAGAAGCCAGTTTTAATCGGAAAACTAATTTTAAAATTACAATAAAAGATAAAATTCCTAATATATATACAATATTAAAACCAGCTTCTGAAATACAGCCAGGAGATATTAGTTATCTTAAAAAATCCATGGAAAGTTATATAACCGAAAATTACCCGATTCGTTCTAAAATATATAAATTTTTCGGCTGGTGGATTATTTTTGCAGGGGGAATGACGGTTTTCAGCGTTTGCCCTATATGCGGACAAACAGGGTGCCCTATAGGCATCGGTACGACAGGTATACTCGCCGGGATATTTTCATTGATAAAAACAGGCGGGAAGAGTTATATCTCTACATTAAAAAGATTTTTTACTAATAGGAAGCACTAATTTATCCAGTTAAAAATTTTATTGCAATAATAAAATAACTATCCTTGATTTTTAATAACGAATTCTTCAGTAAGAATCTATTATTATTTCCATCAAACACCATATATTCTATAATTCTCCACACGGATTATACTAACTAAAAAGCAATTGTTTAATTGCATCGTTCGGGATTTTTTATTGACTAAGAATCATGCTATTGCTAAGTTTCGTGGCAAAATAAAAAGTATTTATTTTAATATAGCTTATTATGTTAAAGTACATATATTAATAATCAATCTGGAGGATTAGTTTTATGGCAGAGACAAAATGGGATAAAAATTTCGTAGATACATTGCAGGTTCCTGAATCAAAGAAGGCGATTCAGCCTCAATATGATCAATATGCCAAACGTATATTATGGCTTGATGAAAATGTAGTTGAAGGCGCTTTTCATATGAATACTGCCTGGTATCTTAAGGAAGCAGAAACTTTGGAAAATGTTCCTCATACACATGATTCACCTGAGATTATTGGTTTTTTCGGTAATAATCCTGATGATCCGAATGATCTTGGTGGAGAGGTAGAGATTTGGATGGAGGATGAAAAGCACATTATTACTAAAAGTACACTTCTTTTTGTTCCGGCAGGAGTTAAACATTGTCCTCTCATTTTGAAGCGTGTTGACAGACCCATCTTTCATTTTACTATAGTTCCCAGCGGTCAGTATATTGTAAAAGGTAACAAAAATAAAGACAAATAGTACGATAAATCAAATATTAGAATTTGCAGTTGATTTTAGCTATTATCAAGATAAGGAGTGCATTAATGGCTGATTTATTAATAGATTCAAGGGATCAAAAGTTTGTGTTATTCGAACAGCTCAGGATCGGGGACTTCTCGGATTCGGAAATGTATTCTGATTTCGATGCTGATGTTTATAATATGGTACTTGATGAGGCAAAAAAAATTGCACTTAATGAAATGATGCCCACAAATACAGAAGCTGATTCCCAGGGCGTCACTTTTAGAGATGGACATGTCTACGTCCCGGAGTCATTTCACAAATTATGGGTGCTGTGGAATGAAGGAGGATGGCGCGGGCTCGATATTCCACAGGAATTCGGCGGTCAGGGAATGCCTATGACATTGGGGATGGCTGCAAATGAATATTTTGAAGCCGGTAATCTCGCATTCCAGACTCTTGCTGCAATGACACGAGGCGCGGCGCTGCTTATTGCGACTCACGGTACGGATGAACAGAAAGAAAAATATGTTGGGAAAATATTAGCCGGTGAATGGACAGGCACCATGGATATTACTGAAGCTGACGCGGGCAGCGATGCCGGTGCTATTAAGACTGTGTCAGAGAAAAAGCCGGATGGCACATATTCAATAAAAGGTAACAAGACATTCATTACAGCCGGTGATACTGACATGACCAAAAATATAATTCACCTTACCCTTGCCAGATTAAAAGGCGCTCCGCAAGGGACAGGCGGATTGTCATTATTTATTGTTCCGAAGTTTAAAATAAATCCTGACGGCTCTCTGGGTGAGTCTAATGATATAAAAACCGTGGCAGTTGAAAAAAAGCTCGGCCTTAAAGGGTCACCCACTTGCCAGCTGAGTTTCGGCGAAGAAGGAAACTGTACAGGCGAAATGATAGGCATTGAAAACCGCGGGATGTCCATCTTTTTTACTATGATGAATGAATCAAGGCTAATAGCGGCCCGCCACGGGGCTGCCGTCAGCAGTACCGCCTATTTACACGCTGTAGAATATGCGAAGGAAAGACTCCAGGGATCTGCTCCTGGAAGTAAATCCGGTTCAGGGCAGGTTCCCATAATTAAGCATCCTGACGTACGGCGTATGCTTCTGCAGATGAAATCTTATACAGAGGGCGTACGTGCTCTTATTCTTTATACATCCTATTGTATAGATAAAGAGCGTATCGCAAAGACGCCTGAAGAAAGACAGGAATGGGAGAATCGTACGGCTTTTTTGACTCCGGTTGCCAAGGCTTACGGATCGGATTTGAGTTTCAGGGTTACGGAGACTGCTTTGCAGGTTTACGGCGGGTACGGTTATACCAAGGATTATCCTGTTGAACAGTTCCTCAGGGATGAGAAAGTACATTCCATATTTGAAGGAACGAACGGTATTCAGGCTCTGGATCTCGCAGGCCGAAAGCTTGGCAGGGACAGTGAAAGTTTATTCAGCGGGCATCTTGATGATATTGAAAAATTCTGCAGCAAGAACGCAGATCATCCTGTACTTGGCCGCTATATCAGGAACCTGGCTGCAGGGCTGGCAGCACTTACGGCCGTTTCAAAGCATCTTGTAAAACTGCAAAAAGAGAATTTTCCTATACTCGCTCTTTATGCAACGCAATACCTGGAACTTTTCGGTGATGTTACTGTAGGCTGGCTGCTGCTGTGGCAGGCTGTTATTGCTTATGATAAACTGTCGGAACTGGAAAAAGAAAAAGGAATAACGGGACAGGAAGAGAAAAACCGGTTTTTATCTGAAAATCCTTCTGCCGCTTTTTACAGCGGGAAGCTGGCTTCGGCACGCTATTTTTCAGGAAATATACTCAGTCTGGCTGAAGCCAAAGCTGAAGTAATAAAACAGGCGGACAACACAGCTCTTGAGATAAGCGAAACTGTGTTTTAGTTTATTTTATCCCCGGCATAATATTATTCATATTTGGGTAAAGTCCATACCGGGACTTCCTATTTACTGTTTAAACCCGGATCAATCCTGTTTTATAAACGGAGGGGAATTATCTCTTTATCAAACCGTATTTTTCAGCTTGACAAAAATTCATCACATCTCAAGTTTGATTAATAACATTAAGTTTGAATTAAATATTTCAGGATATCAGGATTCGTCCTCCTGTGACTGTATATTTAAATCCTGCATAGTGTCGCTTTTAGAAAAATCATTAATAATTCCGGATGTAACAGCATTGATAAGACTGCTCAGCGGATTTGACAGGAATGTAAAATATATTTATTTGCT
>CAZVYR010000110.1:3465-10857 GCA_964631555.1 uncultured Leptospirales bacterium | reverse complement strand
CAATATGAAACCCGGAAACTGCTGCAGGTAATAAATCAATATTAAAAAACTAAAAATATTTTTAAAACGAAAATAAATAATATATCGGAGCGAATAATAAAAAAACCATTTAAATATTATTTTATAATTATTAGTCTTTTTATCTGCCTTGTTGTAATAATTGCCTTTAATTACTACAATCGTCAAAAAATCCAGAATGAAATATTATCATATCTTGATCAAATAAATGTAATTGAAAGAAAATTTATCGAGAGTATTCCTATTTATGACGATTTTATTACTCCCGCTAAAGAGAAAAAATTAAGGGTATTCTTATTGAAGGATCATTTAAAAGCTGCAAAAAAATCAGGCATTCCAATTGTAAAGAATGATAGCCAGATAAAAATTTATGAACAAAAAGGTAAATTAATTAAACTAAAAGCTGCAATTGATGAACTTTATTACTTTTATAATGTCCCCGAAAAATACAGATACCTTACTCCTCATGCAGTATATGGAATAAATTTATTAACGCATCGGTTACAGGATAACATACAAAAAAGAAATAATTTACCCGCAGTAAAAATCGCTATATCATCGGCAATCCGTCCCGCGTTATATCAGAAGGAACTTCAAAAGAAAAATATGAATGCTGCAATTATTTCAAGTCATGGATATGGTATCAGCTTTGACATATTTTATGATGACTTTTATGTGAGTCTTCCTGAACCTGAATGGCTTGGTAAAATGAGTCATACTATAATATCAAAAATAAGAAAGCAAAGTGGTTTTATACTTGGAGACGCGCTTCGAAGACAATTCAGATCTGTTTTAGTTGAAACGCTTTTACAAGCTCAGGAAGAAAATCTTATTTATGTAATACATGAAAAGAAACAAAGATGTTACCATGTCACTATTTTAAATTAATAATATTATAGTTTTATTTGCCTATCTTCAAGTCCATTATTAACTGAATTCAATAATTTCATCTTCGTAATAAAAATGTTGAGATAATTGCTATAATTATAATACTAACAATAGTAAATATTATTATTATGGGCATCTTACTGCTTTCTGCTCCTGACTTTCCGGAATCCCCGGATTCTTCAACAGCTACTTTTATATTTTCCTCTTCTTCCTGTATTCTTGCGTAAATTTTATTAGCTATTAGACATAGCAACTTATAACCCCCGTCAGGCAGATGCTTGATGGAAACCAACCTCGCCGGAATAGGAGAGATATGACCTTCTTCATTATAAGCCTTAAAAGCTTTTGCAACTGTAACGGCTTTGGGATTGGCGGAATCAAGACTGATCCTGAGCCTGTCCCCTAACGTTATCGATGCAATACTTTTTCCTTTTATTGGCGAAAGCACAAGACTGGCGTCCAGGATTAATTGAACATCTTTTCCGGAAAGGTCATCTACTTCATCGTCCAGTGCTTCTATAACAGGTGCGTCATTATTTTTACCCTCTTCCTTGTTATCGATTTTTTCCGGATCAATTTTTCTGCTGGTTATTGAATACAATTCCATATCAAGGGAAGATATCTGTTCATAATCCACGCTAAGATCAATATTCTGAAACCCGAATTTGTCATTTATAAATTTCTTAAATATTCTGTTTACTGTAATTTCGTCGTTAAGTTCCAGATGCTTTTTCAACTCATTGGCTCTTTGATCTACACCCATCTTGACTGTAAAAGCAGTTAACAGTTCATCTTTCATTTTTATGGTTAATTCATTATCATGTGCTCCAGTTTTGCTTGCATTGTCTATATTCTTTTCAAAAGCCCGCCAGTCTACATTGGTTTTTATTTTTTCTATGGAATAGGAATGACTAATTATTACGAAAAAATTGGCAAGCGAACCATACGGGATATTAAAAAAAAGTAAAAATACACCAAATGTAGTGGATGCTGAAAACCTTGCTTTAATGACATATAAATCCTTATAACTTCCCATTAACATGTTCTTTGCGCTTTCCTGATCACCATGGGTATAATACAAGGCTATATTCAGATTCTTTTTTTGCTCAGATAAAGAATCTGCGGTTTTTTTAAATCCACTAATTCCTTCATTCATTGCTTCGGCGATTCCTCTTAAATATAATTATTGTATTTAATAATAAAAAGCATTATTATATTACCGACTATTTATATAATAAATTTTATAAAGAAACATGAACGGGTATCCAAAGTTTCGTGCTGTATTATAATATGCAATTTATTAAAAGTCAAATCATAACATATTAAAAGATAAAATAATTATTTCTTATAATATTACATAAAATTTTTTACTCATCTTGTGTATAATTTTTAAATATGCTTTTACTGGTCAGGTTTGTCTTAAGCTGATTACCCTGACATATTTTTTTCGGATTACAAGAGTGTTCTGTTCTTCTAGTCATTTCCCGACTCCTTTTAAGGAAATTTATCATACTGATCCTGTTATTGTATTCTTGAAGTACGTACTTCTTGCACATACTTTTATAGACGATTTTGAAACGGAGGGGAATGGATTCAAAAATTAAGATATATGGGCAAACGCATTAGTTATGGATGCTATCAAGGAGATTGGAGTATTCCCAGCATTGTTTTTTTATCAGGAACGCATGTATATTGTATTTAAAACTATTTATTTCAGAGAGCTAATTAATAAGTTACTGTTGACATCTGATATAATCATTTTACAATGAAAGCTGTAAATTTATTTTTAATTTTTCAGGAGGTATTGTGTACTTTATTGCATTAATAATCGGTCTATGTTCAGGAGTATTAGGGGGTCTGATCGGTATCGGCGGCGCGACTATAATGATCCCTGCAATGATTTTTTTCCTGAACTTTAATCAGCATCTTTCACAGGGAACCGCACTCGCTGCTATGGTACCTCCTATCGGGATACTTGCTGCTTATGAATATTACAAGAACGGCTATGCAAACATTCCTGTCGCATTAATTATAGCAGCGGGTTTTATTATAGGCGGTTTTATAGGCGCAAAATTTGCAGTTAAAATAGATGATAATTTATTAAAAAAATTATTTGGATTGATCCTTATGCTGATTTCGATAAGAATGATTTTAAGTAAATAAGAAATTTTCTGTTATTCAATTTTTTAATATTATTACGATGCTAACTTATATCCTTATTCTCGGAATACTTCAATTGCTTGCTGGTATTTTTGAAATATTTTCTCCGGTCAAGGCATTTTATCTCTGGAAACAGTGGATTGAAAATAAATTTTTCATACTACATGGTATTATACTGATAGCCGTGGGGTTCCCGCTAACTATATATAATAATTCCTTATCTGATATTCTATTTATTATTGGACTCATTTATGTTTTATCAGGGCCATTCGTTATAATATATCCTGAAAAGATAAAATCGGTTTTCAGTTCTTATTATGAGGAGACTGGGAATGACGGGGGGAAAAAAGTTATTATTTTTGATTCACTTTTAAGAATTTTAATTGGATGTTTATGCATAGCAAGCTATTTTTTATCAATAATTCATTAGTTTATTCTGCCATACTTAAAGAGTCAAGGAGGTCGTAAATGAAATTCAGCGATGAAGCAAGAGTTGGACTCTTAATTACTGTTAGCTTTACAATTTTTATTGTTCTTGTCGGATTACTTGCAAAAGTAAATGTCTCTCAATCAGGATACAGAGTAAAAATATATTTTGGTTTTCTAAATGATCTAAGGCAGGGAGCGCCTGTAAAAATTGCAGGTGGAATCAGGATCGGGCAGGTTGACTCTATTAAGCAAAGCGGTGAAAAGACCGAAGTCAATGTCTGGATAGATAAAAAGTTTAAATTAATCAGAACAACCCAATTTGCAATATTTACGACAGGACTGATCGGAGAAAAATATATCAATGCCTTTGTTCCGCCTTCTTCAGATGTAAGTAATTTTTTAGCAGATGGAGACAAGATATACGGAATCGATCCGGCTAGTTTTGATCAAATGATGCTGACCTTCCAGAGTTTTCTGCAGGACAAACAGGGAGGCCAGCTTCTTGCTGAAATATTTCAAAACTCCCATAAATTCGTTGAAAATCTTAACAGCATTGTAGATGAAAATAAATATGATATAAAAAGATCCGTATTGACAACAAGATCCATGATCACATCCCTGAATACGGAAACAAAGGATTTTATGGAGCAACTAAATATTTTAACAAAAAACCTTTCTCAATTATCGGAAAAGAATAAAGAGGATATCGCGATCGCTTTAAGAAATATTTCTGAAATAACAAGTCATTTGAACAAAATTATATATAGAATCGATACAGGAAGAGGAACCTTGGGTAAACTCCTTGCCGATGAGGAAATATATAATAATCTGAAAGATGCATCAGTATCAGCAAAAGATTTGTTTTATTCTTTAAAGAAAGACCCGTCAAAACTTCTTTTTAGTCCTAAAAAATAAATATGTCAAAAAATGGTAGTATTTTCTTTTGTATATCATGCGGCTCTGAATACCCAAAATGGCACGGCAAGTGTCCGGCATGCGGGGAATGGAACGCATTGGTTGAATCTGAGGCTATCCCGGCAAGAATCAACAAAACCGGGAAGATCATTTCCCTGGACTCAATTGATTTTAATGAATTAACCAGGATAATGACCCCTATCCAGGAATTTAATCTGGTATGCGGCGGAGGGATTGTTCCCGGATCTGTAATTTTAATCAGCGGAGAACCAGGCATAGGAAAATCCACTCTCGCTTTGCAGATTGCTTCGGGTTTTAGAACACTCTATATTTCCGGTGAAGAATCTCCTGTGCAATTAAGGCATAGAGCTCTCAGACTTGGAATTGATGCCGGGGATATACTTGTATCTTCCAATGCCTGTACTGAAGATATAAGTAAAGCAATAAAATCTGAAAAACCAGACTGCCTAATTATAGATTCGGTGCAAACACTTTATACCTCCGAATTACCCGGTTCCCCGGGTACCATTAGTCAGATCAAAGAATCATCCGCCAGGGTGATTGAGGTTGCGAAGTCAACCGGAATACCGGTTATCCTTATCGGGCACATCACAAAGGACGGAAGCATTGCGGGACCTAAAATTCTTGAACATCTCGTTGACACTGTCCTTTACTTTGAAGGTGATTTTTCAAAGGAGTACAGAATGATAAGAGCGTCAAAAAACAGGTTCGGTTCAGTGAATGAAGTCGGATTATTCCAAATGACTGACGCCGGTCTTGCTGAAGTACAGGATAAAAACAGCCTGTTCATGAACTCATTCAGTTCTTCTCCCGGGACTGCAATATCTGCTGCTATTGAGGGAAGCAGAACCTTACTTTTTGAAGTACAGGCACTAGTAACTTATACAACTTTTTCAAATCCCAGGCGCATGTCGGATGGACTTGACTTCAACAGGTTGATTTTACTTGTTGCAGTTCTTGAAAAACATGGATTTTTGAAACTCAATTCACACGATGTATTTATTAATCTCGCTGGTGGATTTCAAATAAATGAAACCTCAGCAGACCTGGCTGTTGCGATGTCCGTCATTTCCAGTCTTAAAGATAAGACCATACAAAGAGATACTGGATTCTTGGGAGAGATATCTCTTTCCGGTGAAATCAGGCCTATCCCTCAATGTTCCAGAAGAATCCAGGAATTCAATAGATCAGGATTTAAAACAGTTCTGGTACCGGAAATGGACGCACCGGAAGCAAAAAAAGTATTTGATCACGAAATAATCGCTGTTAAAAATATTTCACAGGCAATAGAATCTGTTTTTTAAACAGAACTTATCAATAAAAATAATATGTAAAAAAATTGTTGCATAATATTATTTTATTAACGATAATTGTAAAGTGCGGAATGTTTAATTATATTCAGTATAAATACCAATTTTTTTCAGCAGTATTTTCAGTATTATTTATTGTAAAGATTATGTATATTTAATCTCGTCATTATTATAAATAATACTATTCATCAGATAACGTCCCTGATAATAATTGATCTTTAATTTAAAAAATCTAAATAATATTGTTTAATCAAATTTAACCAGTTTACGAATATTAAAACGGTATTAATAAATGAAAGTGCGATTCAGCATAAATCAATACAACAATAAAATGCAAAAAATGCTGTCTGAGAAAAAATTTCTTATTAAGAAGAAATGTTCAAAATTTTGGGACAGATTTCTTGAAAAAGGCCATGAAAAAATGACCATTATGCTGATTCCTCATAATGAAAAAAATATATTCAACTTTCATATTTCAAAATTTATTATTCTTTTCTTTATTTCACTTTTCCTGATAGTTTTAATTACGTCCTCTTATGCCATCATTCAAAACGCATCCATAAATTCAAAAAAAGAGGAACTTCTTTCCAACTATAAGGATATCAGGTCGCACCTTCTGAGATTTGAAATGTTAACAAACGATACTGCTAAGCTTATTGATAAAATAAAACCTTGCATAGAAGATGTTTACGAGCTGACCAAGGGAGACAATAATGTAGAAAAGATCTGGGAATCAGATGAAGTAATAAAACCTCCTGATGAACTTATAAATTATAAATATGTTCTTCCTGAGGAGATATTTGTATTAAGAGAAATTCAAAAAGATCTTATATGTACTACAAAGACAATTAAGACAGTAAAAAATTTCATTGATGTTAGAAGCAAAGTCATTAACGATATTCCTTCAATTATCCCTAATGGAGGGCATGTCTCATCACTTTTTGGTTGGAGACGATCCCCTTTCGGCTTTGGCCGTGATTTCCATACAGGAATAGATATTGCTGCTCCACCTGGAACGGAAATCAGAGCTACGGCTCCAGGAGTTGTTGTAAGGGCAAGCTGGGCTGGGGGATACGGCTACTTAGTAAGGATTAAGCATAAATACGGGTTTGATACTTTATATGGCCATTGTCAGAAAATCATCGTAAAACCCGGTCAGGAAGTTAAAAAAGGAACTGTAATTGCTTATGTTGGGCAGACAGGCTCAGCTACTGGCAATCACTGTCATTACGAGATACGCTTAGGAAATGTCGCGATCAATCCTGTTCCCTATATGAGCAAAGTATGGTGATCCTTTATTTAATATAATTTTTTATATCGATTTATTATTCTCTCCATATTTTCTTTGACTAAGCAATAAAACGCTTCAGACTTACCTGCTTGTTACAAATAAATATTCGGAAAATCAGTGGTATTGCTTTTCTTGCCTATTCTGATTTCAATTAAAGTATATTCTTTTGAATACCATGAAATATATTTAAATAGGCCTGTTGTATATTAACCAAAGAATAATTCTATTATTGTTTTATAAAAACGATTAATTTTAGTTACTCCAATTATAACTCTACCTATGTAATTATTAAGCAATAATGAATAAAGCATTACTTACTTTTAAAGTATGTACATTCTTTCTTTTTATATTCGCAATATC
>CAZVYR010000110.1:0-3365 GCA_964631555.1 uncultured Leptospirales bacterium | reverse complement strand
GTATCATCTGATGAGATAAATATGAATTCATATGGCTTGTTTAATTTAAATATGCTCTATGGAAAATCCAGTTTTACTAAGGATAAATACAGGAGATCAGATGATGATGTCCCTGTATCCAGACTTATCCAGGATGACTTAACATTCGAACGGCAGCTACAACTGCATATGGAAGGTAATATTGGAAGAAGAATGACGGTATATATAGATCATGATAGCGAGAAACAGGAAAATTATTATTTAATGAAATACAAAGCAATAAACGATGATGAAGCAATCAGAGAAATTAATGCGGGAGACATTGATATAAACTTTAAAGAATCAAAATATGCTGTTTATGACGATACATCTTCAAAAGGATTAGGGATTGACCTGACAATAAAAAAAAATAATTTAAAAATAAAAGCCTTTGGAAGCATTATTAAAGGAGAAACAGAAATTGAAACATTCCGGGGAAATTCATCATCCGGTTATATAAAGATTGCGGATTATCAATATATTAAAAATACATATTACCAGCTTGAACCTTTTAAAAAATATGATAATCTATTGGTACCACCTGTTTCGGCAGATGACCCATATCATAATTTAATAACGTTTACATCAGCTCCAAATAATCCGGCATATTATACTCCTGGAAGCGTAAATATTTCTCCTTCCGGTTTTGAATTGTATATGGATGATCAGAATGCATACAATAATTTAAATTCAATCATATTCTCAGTCGATGGAGGTTATTATGATAAACTTGTTTCAGGAACTGATTATACGATAAACTATTCAACCGGTCTGATCACTTTCATAAAAAAAATTCCAAAGAATGCCAGGATTTTTGCTGTATATTCACTCCCAACCGGTTCAGACTCATCAGATCCCTCTGCTATTACAAACCTGGCTCAATTCAACAATAAAATAGTTGTTTTTATAAAATATAGTTTTTCTACAAAAGAAGACATCAATAATAATTTTATACTCGATCCGGGTGAAGATAAAAACAACGACGGAAAACTTAATCTGGATATATATGAGGTCAGATCTTATTATTCATTAGGAGAAAAGCAATTACTACAAGATAATTTTACGATACAGTTCAGCAAACAAAACGGCATAATGACAAAAAATGACGTATCAACCATAGGAAAATTTTCAGTTGATTACTCCGATGGAATATTAAAATTCTATCTTAGGGAACCATTCAGACAGTTGTATGTTGAAGCAGGGAAGAGTCTAGATGCAGATATAATATACAACGAAAATCCTTCTGGTTTAATATACAATAATTCAAATTATAATATAACAACTGATTATTACAGGGAAGCCAGAAGTTTTCAATTAAAACACTTCAATATAATACCGGATAGTGTAAGAATTAAGATCAATGGACGGGAACTAACTCCCTCTTTATATATTATTGATTATACTTCAGGCTTTCTCCAGTTTACAGAATTAAATAATCCTGCTATCAACTCAGAAACTATTATAGAAATAAAATATGATTTTTTGCCTCCCGGAAGCCCGCCATCTTCTCTGGTTGCCGGTTTTAGATCGGATTATATATTAAATAGAAATTTAAGTATTGGGGGTACAATCTTATTTACCAGAGAAGCAGGCACAGAGAATATACCAAACATAGGCAGTGAGCCTGAACAAACTCTATTATTGGAAACTGATGCATCCCTACATATGGGTGAAAGATCGCTGAAAAACCTTGTAAAGTCCATTAGCGGGTACAATCCTGACTCAGTGCCGCTGGAAATCAATGCCTATGCAGAATATACAAAAAATTACAGAAAAATAAATACATTCGGAAAAGCTCTAATTGATGATATGGAATCCAATGAAGAAATAATTTCCGTATCAATGTCTGATAAAGACTGGGTGCTTTCTTCCATGCCGTATAATGCAATTCCGGGAGATATTTCTCAGGGAGACAGAGGATTGCTGTATTACTATTATTACAGGGATCTAAATAATCCGGGTACACTTTACGGGACTAACTTCACACCTTCTAACATCCCTTACACTCAAAAAGCTGGTCCATATAATATTGCGACCGGCCACATTGCAAACTCAATACAATCTTTAAATACCCAAAAGTCACTTGCTTTTAATTTCGACTTCTCAACTGGTGACTTTATTCCCGTAGTAACAAGGGAATTATCATCAGAAGCCGTGGATTTTTCAGGATTGCAGTATGTTGAAATATGGTACAAATCCGATGGCGGCTCTGGGGAGGTCGAGCTATATTTCGACATCGGATTGTTAAATGAAGATTCAGATACCGATAGCCTGCTGGATACTGAAGACAGGAACAATAATGGACTGCTGGATTTTGATACATCTGCGACAAAGTCTGAAGACGTAGGCTATTTATTCAATCCATCCGGGAATAATTCAACTAAAATTGGTTCAGGCCCCGGACTTACGAGCTATACAACCGGTGATGGCGTATTAAATTCCGAGGATATTAATAGAAACGGGATTCTCGATACAAATGAAAACAGGATGAGAATCCCAAGTCATATAACAACACCGTTTAATAATACTAATACCCTTATAATAAAGATGAGTGATACATCCTGGAAAAAAGCCAGGATATATCTTGATAAATCTTCAACTGACTATTTGTCTAATGCATATTATTATGACGAACTTTTAAAAAAAATTGAATCTATACGACTATATCTACATAACAAAGGGACTGCAACAACAGGGACTATATACATAGACAGTATAAAATTTATTTCAACTATATGGGGAAATATAATGCTGGATGATATTCCGGCCAATTCTCCATCTGAATTCAGCCTTACCCTTGTTGATACAATTAACGATCAGGATTACAGGGCTAATTCTTATATGCTGCGGGAAAATGATAATTATACTTCCTTATACGGAGATATATCCGATAAAGAGTTAAAATCCCGGCAAGAAACAGCAATCCAGATAGATTACAATCTTTCAATGAGAACCAAAGGATCAGCGACAAAAAGATTCACAAAAGAAATTGATATAAGATCGTACAGAACAATGAATCTATGGCTTAATTACAGGACTTTTTCAATTGGTGACTCACTTGCCATTCTTATCGGATCCTCTGAAACTGATTATATAGAATATAGATTCCCTATGGATTACCAAAACATTTGGAAAGAATTAAAATTAAAACTAACCGGGAGTTCAAATGGCAATATTGATAAATATGCTGTTCAGGGAGAACCGGATTTTAAAAGAATAAATTTTATAAAAATAGAAGTTTATGGTCTCGGAACAGGGAAAATTTGGCTCGACGATATATATCTTAGTGAAGCCGAAACCTTGACAGACAGTGCATACTGGTATGAAGGGGAAATAAAATTTAAGAG
>CAZVYR010000109.1:0-10870 GCA_964631555.1 uncultured Leptospirales bacterium | reverse complement strand
TCGTCATTTATTTTCACGCTGGTGTTTTTACCTGTTGTATATTCTCTGTTAGAGCAGTTGAGAGATAAAATCAAAGTAAAAGCCAGGTTCAGAAAAAAATGATATCAGGATTTGCTGCCGGGATTTTTATAATCCGGTAATGTTAAAATTATTGTAACATATCTATTCCAAGGATAAGTCAATGTTATTATTATTTATTGTTTACAGTAATGCGGTTGACGACGAGATGGTCGAAATTATTAAGGCTAGTTCCTCAGGGTACACAAAGTTCAACAGTGTTCAGGGAGAAGGCTCGAAAGAGCCTCATCTCGGTACGCATATATGGCCTGATATCAACAATTGTATAATGGCTGCCATTGATAATACAAATAAGGATGAAATAGTTAAAGGGATCAATGAACTGAAAAAGAAATTTCCTTCAGTGGGAATAAGTATCTTTGTAACGCAGCTTAAAGAGATGATTTAAGACTGTTCTGCAGGATTAGGATAGGTTTTTCAGAGAACAGGTATTCAGTCATCCTTGACTTTTTATGCTATGAACTTTTTTTCCATAGCTCTTAAATCTTTTGGCCCGTCAATGTCGTTTTCCCATCTTGCCGCGTTCTTTTTAATATGAAAGAATCTTCCGGCAAAATTACTCAGGTCAATCTTGAATAACTTGGACCATAAGTCAATGGCGGTGTTGATCAAATCGGTTTCATTGATACACCTGTTCTTTATCTGCATGATCATATTGGAATGCTTTGTTTTCCAGAGATAGTAAATAATTTTAGAGATAACATTCGGATTTAAGGCTTTTCGCATATTATAAAAAAAATTGACTGCCTCGTACTTAATAAGGTCATCCAGGGAATGGTCCAGAATAAGGCCGGAGGAATTGCCAACCCTTGCCTGAAAATTCTCGAATCCTGCAAAACTCTTTAATTTACCTTTATTATTACCGACTTTGATGTATTTTAATCTGTGCTCCAGCCAGGTATCATCTTTCATGTCTTCATATTCCACAATGCCGTACAGCAGCCTTATAGGCACTCCCCTGTGGTCTTTTTCCTTTCCCAGAATTTTATTGTATTCCCCGTGTATCCATTCAACATCTTCAGAGGTTATCCTTGGGGTGTCGCCGAAAAAAAGATCGACTCTCTGGCCATATTCCAGATGGTGTAAACAGAAATCCTTTAAATGCCCGCCTACGGATTTTTTCATTTGTTTTATAACCAGGCCGGGATATTTCGCCAGGTTAACAGATTTTCTGATGGTTCGTATATCATTGTAGATATATATTTTGTCATATAGTCTTTCATTTTTACGTTTGCCGCTTTTTCTGGCATTATATACGGCATCTATTACGTACTGGATTACGGGCTTACCGGCAAGGTCATGAAGGAATTTATTCTGCCCCATATAGATGATATCACCATCATACGCTTCATTTAACTCTTTGGTCTCTTTTCGCCTGGTCTCGAAATCCACTTTGTTGTATCCTGCGAGTATTAAAGCAACCGGTTTCATATCATTATCCTTACTTATGATTGCTTTTTTTTTAGGTGCGTCAATTACTGTGTTTCTTGAAGGCATCTGTCTACCATCCTGGTAATAGCAAGTTGTATATATGGGAAGAGTTCCTATTAAAGTCATAACAGACATGAAAAATTGTCAACTATCAATCCGGTTTTATTTTATATAAATATTAAATTCTTCATTATAAAAATAATAGTAATCCTGTTCCCCATGTATTATATTATCCAGGCAAGCCTTTTATTTCTGCGCGTGTTCCGGGATGCCGGGCAATCTACCCGGCAGTTAAATAATACTTTACAAATAATATTGTTTTATAAAACATTATTTTAATCATTGGATAAGATCAGCAGGGATATAATTATGATAATTGAACAAATATTGGTAACCGGCATGGCTGTTTTCTGTTATTTAGTGGCAGATGAGAATTCAGGTGAAGGGGTGTTGATTGATCCTGCCGGAGATTTTGATGAGATCGATAAGGTCATTGATAAGCATAATGTTAAAATTAAATGGATAATAAATACGCACGGTCATTTTGATCATACTTCAGGTAATGATCATTTGATGAAAAAGACCGGCGCTCAGTTGCTGATACACGAAGCAGATGTACCCATGCTCAGGAGTATCAGCAATAAGATATTGTCCAGGTTCACAGGAGGCAAGGGCTCTCCCAACCCGGTAGCCACGTTAATGGACGGGGATATCATAGAAGCAGGGTCTGTTAAATTAAAGGTTATCCATACTCCCGGCCACTCACCGGGATGTATTTGTCTTTATGTTGATGGTAATGTCTTCACAGGAGACACCTTGTTTACCGAAGGGATGGGAAGGACCGATCTCGGAGGGGGATCCTACGAGTTGATAATGGATTCCATCAGGAACAAGATACTTAAACTGCCTGATGATACGGTTATATGGCCGGGCCATCATTACGGAAGATTCCCAAAATCGACAGTCAGAGAGCAAAAGGGTTATTATAATTAGCCCGGTACGGAGAAAGTTTCAGGTTCCAGGGAGGAAAAAGAGTGTCAGGTTACAGGTTCCAAGGGTTTTAAAAGGTCGGATTATTTGTAGAATTTTTTTTCCATGGAAATTCGAACCTGGAACTTTGAACTGCACTTATATAGGGAAGATAGAATTTGAAGCGGTTTTGAAGCGGTTAGGATACTACTCTGAAACGGAGTGGATCGTTTTATAAAAGTGTGCTATTTAGAAATGCGGAGCATTTATAAATAGCCAAAATACCGGCCGTCTTGTGGCCGGTATTAATGGAACGGAATGGATCCGATTAAAAAAAAATAATAATAAAAAGGATTTTGTAATGCCGGATAAAGAAAAATTGTTAAATCTGAAATGTAAGGCTACCGGTATAGGCAGCGTTCCTCATACGGATATTAATGCTATATGTGATTTTATTATACAGAAGTGTCCCGATATCCCGTACTGGCCCCAGGCTGAAAATATTGATCCCAGGGAAGGCATGATGCTGCAATATAGCGAGAACCTGCCGTGTCTGAGACTTGATCCGGATAATAATAGTGTAATATATGATAAGTCTTTGAACAGGGAAGACGAACTGGTTAAATTCTATGACAGCCTGATCAACAGTAATTATGATTATTTTTCGATCAGCAGGGAGTTTGCCAGTGGGTTTTACACTTTACTCGAAAAGCTGGAGAACCGCGACATTACTTTTATTAAAGGACAGGTCGTGGGGCCGGTAACCTTTCTCAATTCCGTAATAGGTGAGAATGAAAAGCCGATATTATTTGACGACGAACTGAGTGACGCAGTTATAAGCGGCCTGGCGCTGAAAGGAGTCTGGCAGGCTAAAAAGATAAAAGCAGCAGGGAAGCTGCCCATTATATTTTTTGATGAGCCTGCAATGGCAGGCTTCGGCTCCGCTTTTATGTCGCTCACCAGGGAACAGGCAATGAATATATTCGGCAAGCTTGTCGAGACAGTAAAAGAGCATGAAGATGTCATTGTCGGGATGCATTGCTGCGGCAATTCAGACTGGGAGATGATACTGCAAACCAAAATGGACATCATAAATTTCGATGCATATGCATTTGCCAATAATTTTGTTCTTTATTCGGGATTTATTAAGGAGTTCCTTAATAACGGTGGTATTATAGCCTGGGGAACAGTGCCTACTTTGGAATATAATGATAATGTCGGTCTTGATAATGTTACCGCTAAGTTTAATGAAGCAATTGATGTGCTGGTTTCAGGCGGTATCGACAGGCAGTTCCTTCTGGGAAGGTCGATCTTTACTCCAGCATGCGGGACTGGCACTCTGGGTATTGAAACTGCCGAGAAAATAATTGATCTTACATTCAGGTTCGCAAATTCAATAAAACCATAAACGGATATGAGTGACTATATACTGGAGATATATAATATTCTTTTATTTCTTCAGTAATTTTACCAGCAGTTCCTGCCTGCTGGAAACGCCAAGCTTTTCATGTATATTCTCAATGTGTTTATAAATTGTCCGTAAACTCAGAAAGTATTTTTTGCTTATTTGCAAAGGCTTTACTCCTTCGCATAGCAATTGTGCTATCTGGCTTTCTCTTTTGGTAAGCAGCTTTGCAGCGTCCCGGGATTTATTGATGTTCCCGTTTGAAGATTCTGTAACAAAAAGATTTTTATGAAGGTTTGATAAGTGGGCACGTATAATACGAAGCGTTTCTTTTTCATGCTCTAAGAATCCGCTGTGACTGGAGCGGTTTATGCCTATAGCTCCTTTGAGGCAATGGTCCGCACTGTAAAACCTTAAAGTTGTGCTGTAAGTAAATCTTTGTGGCCTGATATAATCGGCTACAAATTCGCTGTGTTTATAATGCTTCCAGTCTTTTATATCGGTTGTATCCTTGAAATATGAGAACCGGCCTTCTTCAACGTAATTCTGCGTATTGACATTTCCTTTAGTTAAGAGCTATTTTTTATAAAAAAGATCACCGTAATCCGTCATTCTGAAAACAGCAGTAAGCAAAAAGACCATTCTTTGAACGACGAAAATATTATTTAAAGGGGATACGCTATGTTGAATAAAAAAAATAAGTTTATTTACTGTATAACTGATTTTTTTAAAAGGTCCTTTCAGGTTTTAATAATATCAACGACTTTCATTGCTTTTATGTTTTTATTTATACCCGATACTTCATTTGCCCGGGATAAACCGGAAACTCTCCGGCTTGTTGTATCTACACCTCCTAATGACTATCCTCTTGGGTACTCTCTGAATGAGATGGCTAAGAAGTTTAACAAGCGGGCAAAAGGCGAGTATATTATGGAGATCCATGCAGGCGGTGCTCTCGCGAAGCTGCCGGAATATTTCGATGCTGTCCGAATAGGAGCGGTCGAGATGGCTTCTGCGGGCTGGACCATCTTCAGTTTCCTGGATCCCAAGTTAGGCGCTATAGAAGTGCCATACTTGTTCAATAACAACGAGGCAGCGAATTACGAGGTGAAATATATTTTACCTCTCTACGACCAGATACTCCAGGAGAAGTTTAATGCCAAAGGAATCGGCTTTTTGCTTTCATGGCGTCTGAATTGATTACTACAAGACCTGTTAAAAAGCTGGAAGACATCAAAGGCCTGCTGATAGGCTCCATAAGTCCGGTTGCCTCTGCAGTTATCAAGGAACTGGGAGGTTCGCCGGTTACAATAATGTGGACCGATATGTACGAATCCCTTCAAAAGAAGGTAGTGAATGGTGCAGTCTTTAATATTCATGCTGCAAAGGTGATGAGTTTGTTTGATGTCTGCAAGTATGCAACATTATCCTTTGGGCCTGCCTCGTTTCAGGGCCTTTCTATTAATCTCGATGTCTGGAATAAGATGCCTGATTATATAAAAAAGATCCTTCAGGAAGAAGCTGATGTAAGCAATAAATGGTTAGGCAAGATGTTCAGCAAGCTCGTTAAAGATGAAATAAAGGAACTGGGTAAAAAGGGAGTATCCTTCTATTACCTCCAGCCTGCCGAACGGGAAAGATGGGTTAAAGCTACCTCCGGGTACAGGGAATCACAATTAAATTCTTTCGGAGATTTCGGGCAAAAAATAAAGAAGATCGCTGAAGACGCTAACAAAAAGTATCCTTACAGGTAATTACCAGTCAAAGAACAATATAAATAATCTGGTAATATATTTCAGGTCTGTTATTCCGTTAAAGGCCGGCATTCAACCGGTTAGGGGTATAGTCTGGATATTTGCTAAAGATAAAAGGAGATGCATACACAATGAAACGTATATCTGTGGATATTGGAGGAACGTTTACTGATATTGTTTATATTGATGACGAAACAATGGGAATAATTACCGATTAAGTCAGAAGCAATCCTGCAGATATTGGCAGCGCGGTTTTTCAGGCGATAAAGAAAATCAATATTAACATGAACGAGATAAGCCTGTTCATCCATGGAACCACGGTAGGACTCAATACCCTTGTACAAAAAAAAGGATCCAGAGCAGGCCTTATTACAACTGAAGGATTCACTGACGTTCTTGAAATGGCAAGAGGCGACAGAAAAGAACTATACGGTTACCTCTGGAAAAAGCCGCAGCCGTTAATACCAAGACATCTTCGTCTTGGTATTAAGGAGCGTTCCGATCATCTTGGGAATATAATTAAACCGGTTGATAAAAAAGAGTTAACAGAAGTAATACGGAAGTTCAGGGGAAACAACGTGGAAGCTGTCGCAGTGTGCTTTTTACATGCATATGCCAATCCCGACAACGAGCTGGAAGCAGGCGGAATAATCAAAGAACATTGGCCCGGAGTTGATATCTCTCTAAGCCACCAGGTGGCAAATGAATTCAGGGAATATGAACGGATGAGTACAACCGTACTGGATGCATATATTAAAAAACAGGTGGTGCAGTATTTAAGCAGGCTGGGTGAGAATATTGAAAAAAACCGGTTCAGCGGACAGCTTTTAATAGTAAGTCCCGGAGGTATACTGGGTGTTAATGCAATCAAGGAAAAGACAATTGCTGCGTTCTCGTCAGGTCCCATTGGAGGTGTTTCCGGTTCCGCATATATATCAAAATTAATCGGGGAAAGAAACATCGTTACAATGGATGTCGGAGGCACAAGCTTTGACGTATCCTTAATCAAAGACGGTACCGCTGTTGTCAGGCATTTGATAGATCCTGATTACTTCCTGGGCGGAGAGATTACGCTCGACCTGGAACTTGCCCGGAAAGGTATCGGCGAAACAGCAGAAAAACTCGGATTAAGTATAAACGATACTGCTGACGGAATACTTACAATCGCGAGAAACAACATGACTACTGCTACAAAAGAAATACTCATTGGCCAGGGCTATGATCCGCGGGATTTTACGCTTATGTCCTACGTCGGCGCAGGTGGTATATTCGCAGCAGGTATAGCAATGGATATGTCAATATCAAAGATCGTCATACCCCTTACTCCGGGTGTGTTCTCCGCAAGGGGTATGCTGACAATGGATATTGTTCATTCCTTTGCCCGGACTCATAACCGCACGATGAACACAGTAGATATTTCCGAATTAGATGCCATATACCAAAAAATGGAAAAAAGCGGCAATGATATGCTTGTGGAAGAACAAATTTCGGAGAACGCGATAGAATTTGAGAGATCGATCGATATGTGCTATGAAGGGCAGGGTCATTATGTTGAGGTGCCGATTCTTAAAGAGGATTTATCAGGAGATTCCAGGGCTGCCATAAGCAAACGCTTTCACGATCTTCACGAGATCAGGTACGGCCATCAAATGGATGCTGTCCCTAAAACTATCAATAACAGGCTTAAAGCAATCGGGAGAATAAAAGATATCCCAATTAAGGAATCTCCGGAAACACCTGAAATTCCTGAAACAGCATTCAAGAAGAAAAGAAAAGTATATTTAAAAGGATCATCCGGGAACTGGAACATACTCGACAGGAATAAACTTTTACCGGGCAATTCACTTCAGGGACCCGCCATTGTCGAAGAACCGCATCACGTAACAGTCGTATTGCCGGGCCAGAGATTATCACTGGATAAATTCGGCAATCTCAGAATAACTACAGGAGAGGAAATATGAAGATGAATAAAGTTGACCCGATTACTCTTGCTGTTGTGCGAAATTACCTGATATCCATAGCCAACGGAATGCAGGAAACCGCGTTCAGGTGTGCTGTCACCACTTTTATGTATGAGATAATGGATTGCTGCTTTGGGCTCTTCGACAGGGATGCGGGCGTTATTGCCCAGTCGCACGGTATATTGCTGTTCCTTGGGAGCCTTGGTCCGGCAACCGGGAAATGTGTTAAAATAATAGGAAAAGAAAATCTTGAACCCGGAGATGTCCTCATATCCACATCTCCGGAAATAACCGGCGCTCATGCTTCGGACGCACTTGTGTTTACGCCTGTATTCTACAAAGGAGAGATATTCGGCTATGCAGCCACAAAAACCCACTTGCAGGATCTCGGCGCGAAAGATACATTTCCTACCAACTCCACTGAGGTTTTCGGAGAAGGTCTGTGTATACCGCCTGTCAGGCTTTACAAAGCCGGTGCTCTTCAAAAGGAGATATGGGACATCATCAGTATGAATTCAAGAGCGCCTGATCTTGTATGGGGAGACATGCAGGCCCAGATCGTGGGCTGCCGTTCTGCAGAGAAAGGCATAGTTGAACTGCTTGAACGGTATGGTGAGAATACTGTTAATGCCTGCATTGAAGAGATGTATAAATACAGCAGCACAATGATCAGGCAGGCGATAAATAATATTCCCGACGGAATATATACAGCAGAAGATTACCTGGACGACAATGGAATAGACCCTGAAATCCCGGTTTTAATAAAAACAACCATTACAGTCTGTGGAAGCGATATTACAGTAGGCTTTACAGGTTCTGCGCCGGAACAAAGAGGGCTTGTGAACGGCCTTCTGATCAGTACAGTCGCAGCAGCAAGAGCTGCGATAAAAGCCCTTACTACCCCGGATTTACCCGCTAACGAGGGCTTCTATGAAGCCATAAAAGTTATTGCTCCTGAACACTCAGTAGTGAACGCAAGCCCTTATTCGCCCACGTTCTTATACGCGTGGGTTGCCCAGATCATTTTATCGATCCAACGGTAATTTTAAAATAAAAAGTCAGTTAAGACGAGTGAGTTATATTTTTATGCAGAATAAGCCGCGCTTTGTGATGTCTTTTTCCGGCGTTTATGCTCATACATTACAGCATCTGCCCGGTCCACAAATTTGGCAAATGAGTCGTTCATTCCGGGTTCTTCCGACACTTCCCCCACGCTGAAGCTGATACTGTAAGGTTTTTTCCCTGAAGAGTTCAGAGCATTGGCTGCATTCTGCAGGCGGTTCAGTGGGATCCCAAGGTTTCCATGTCCGCTCAGAACAGCGAATTCATCACCTCCCAGCCTGCCGATAACGTTATTTTGACGGAAGTTTTTACGCAGCAGCGTGGCAAAGTCGAGCAGGAGCTGCGAACCTGTACTATGCCCGAATGTGTCATTCACTATTTTCAGATTATCCAGGTCAAAAAACAGTATATCCAGTGGGGTACCATTGCGCTTGCTGTCAAGGAACATATGCTCGCCGATGAGATAAAAACCCCGCCGGTTGCGAATCCCGGTCAATTCGTCCGTAAGAGACAAATTATGCAGATCATTTTCAAGATTATTAATCTTGCCGGACATAAGCAGAACTACGACAAAGAGCAGAATTGAAGTCATGGATGCTGCAAGTCCTGCTGAATATGGTAAAGACAGCCAGCCGTATCCAAGCAAGTAGGTACTGGCGCTGATAATTACGAACGGGAATAGAAGCAGCCACGGTAAAATAAGCCTGACAATCTGGCTGCCGATACCAATACCTATAAGCATAGAGAAAACGCCGTTATGCATTCTGCTTACCTGTGAAGAAAACATCAATAAAATCATACAGGTCAGTGCTTGCGGAGAGGTGTACATATAATCGGAATCCCCGAACATATTCGTCGTACTGAAGAAAAAACCGGAACCGGCAATCATAACCAGCATAATGATCAGTATGGCAGATGTATCTGCCAATATATTAACCTTCTTTCCCCGCGTCCATGTAAATATAATAAGCAGTCCCATAAGAATGAAAAAGACAGCAGTCTGTACAGGCATCATTCCGGATATCCCTGATCTGGTGTCTGTAGCAAGCATTTTATCAAATGCAAACGCCTGACCGTTCATATGCCCGGCAAGTGCCGTACCTGCCACGATTATCGCGATCACGCCGAATGAACTGCCTGTGACAAACAATTTATTTTTTCGCTTTAATCCAGTCAGAAACAATCCGGCAGCAGAAAGTAAAAAACAAAAGGCAGTTTCTGCATTCATTAAAGACCATCCTTCCGGGAGCAATGAACCTAAGGCGGGGATTAACCAGGCTAGGAGAATCACCGCAGAAATAATTCCGGCTGCGGCAAGACAGATATTCTGTAAAGCCAGTACACGGCCCAGAAGCTTTACGTCCGGCAGTCTCGACAGTTTGACAGATTTATAAGCAGCTTTCATTCAGGAAAACCCCCTGTAATGATTTTACACTTTATAAAAAATATACAGAATCATTATTCTTCTTCATTGCATAGCAACTGGCGAATCCGCTCGCTCAGGAACATGATCGATTCAATATCCAGGTGCTCTGCAATAGTCTCGTCAAAAAGAAGCCGGGCCCTTGGCTCAAAGCCCTCAGCTTTATCCTCATCCCAGAAAAGAAGCAGAACAGGAATCATAGGAAGAGGAGTGAATAATATGGCAACTTCAGCCGGATTATTTCCTTTAAACGGGACACCGCCATGGAGAGCGGCATTTTCAAAAAGTTCATGCGCCTTTCCCCTGTAGCGGTCAATGATCGGATCCTCTATATGGTTTTTCATGGATTTTATCTTGGATATGGTATTCGGTATTTCTTCAAGGCCCTTCCAGATGCCAGTCGGCTGCCTGGTCCCTCCCTGTGCCATATGGTTGTACAGGAAGACCTGTTCCCACCGGTTCAGCGGCTTCCCGTCTTTCCGGGTAATATCCCCCTCGCGGATAAGTATACTTCCGTTAAAATATGGAAGCTCCAGTGTCAGAATATCGCAGTATTCTACTAGTTTGCCTCCTATCCTGGCCGGGAGATCCACTATATTCATGGATGCGGAACGCTCTTTTGCCCATTCAAGGGCTTCGGCAGCTATGTCTTTTTTTACCCATTTGCCTGAAGCATGCTGCAGATCAAGTTTTTCCTGGTAGTTTTCACTGAGAGTATTGTCAATATGGGGGCATTTGTTCAGCGGAATCTTTTCTACCACAACAAGTGTGGCAAAAGCAAAACATG
>CAZVYR010000108.1:0-10974 GCA_964631555.1 uncultured Leptospirales bacterium | reverse complement strand
GCATGGGTTGACCCGGAATTATTGAAATGCGTTCTTAATGACATGACTGAAGAAGCCGGGATAAAACTGTTTCTTCATTCATGGGGCACAAAAGCCATTGCAGAAGACGGGAGTGTTAAAGGCGTAATATTTGAAAGCAAATCAGGCAGACAGGCTGTTCTCGGTAAAATAGTCATAGACGGCACAGGCGACGGCGATCTGCTGCAGTCCGCAGGCGCGGAGTTTGACGGTACAATTGACCGGTCACTCAGAAGCTCAAACCTTGCGCTTGTATTTCGTTTAGGAAACTGCGATTACCGGAAGCTTTGCGGCTTCCGTGAGCAAGAACCTCGGAAATACAGGGAATTGCTGGATCAATTAAAGGAAACTGCAGGCACTTTCCTGCTGCCCCTGCCCTCTCCGCGCAATGATGTAATCTGGGTCAACAACTGGATACCGGGCCTTGACTGCACAAAAGCAGAAGACCTGACAACACTGGAAGTCGAAATGCGAAAGATAATGCGGAAAGGCTTTGATTTCATGAAAAAGAATATCCCGGGTTTCGGGAACAGCTTTATACTCGATACTGCTTCCCAGACAGGAACACGCGGTTCCCGCAGGCTTATAGGCGAATACATCATGAAAGCTGAAGATATAGGCTCGGACAGGATACCTGAGGATACAGTTGCTGTTATCCCGCGCTACGGCATGCCCGGAGAGAAACTCGAAGGTAATCTGCATGTTTATTTTCCATACAGGGCGCTTATTCCAAAGGAAGTCGAAGGTTTGCTGGTCGCAGGCCGCAGTTTCTCATCTGATGCAGCAGCAAATAATGTGATAAACCTTATCCCGCACTGCATTGCAATGGGACAGGCAGCCGGTACTGCTGCCGCACTTGCATTGCAGAAGTCAGTCAGTTTACGGCATATTGATTATAAAGAATTACAGACTTTACTTGCCGGGCAGGGAGTAATATTGCCCAGCCTTTCAGTCCGTCAATAATTCATGTCGTGATTGACTTTTAACGCGGGTATTGTTAAGATAATAAAAAACCGATCTGCTTTTACCCAATGAAAAACTAATTTTCAAGGAGGCTGTAACTATGCATAGCCATGAAGGTGGACATGAGAATAAAATGTGCGCGATGACATGTTGCCCATGCAATCTTGACATGGATAAGATCAAACCACTGGTAAAAGAACCGAAATATATATGCTCATCATGCGGCAGAGTTGCTGCGTCAGCAGAGAATCTTTGCCAGCCTGAAAAGCTCTGAACACTATCAGTAAACCTGCGTTATTAATTTTAGTACTAAGAGGAAAAACCATGATAGACATTTTGAGGCAGAGACGGAGTATCAGAAAATATGAGAAAAAACCTCTTGATGAGAATACGATCAGGATATTAAAAGAGGCTTTACTTCGCTCTCCGTCTTCACGCAACATAAGGCCATGGACATTTATCTTTGTTGATGACAAGGGCGTGCTTAAAAAGCTCGCGGGAGCAAAAGAACACGGCTCTGCATTTCTTGAAGGCGCAGCACTTGGTATCGTAATATGTGGAGACGAGAAAGCCTCTGATACATGGATCGAGGACTGCAGCATTGCTTCAACAATCGTACAGCTTACAGCTCAGACGCTGGGGCTCGGCAGTTGCTGGATACAGATCAGAAACAGGGAGCATTCTCCGGGCAGACCTGCAGAAGCATATATACAGGAACTGCTGCATCTCCCTCAAAACATGAAAGTATTATCTCTAATAAGCATCGGTTATCCTGCGGAGACGATTGAGCCTGTTCCGGGAGAACAGCTGGATTATGACAGGATAAAAATAAACAGCTTTTAAAAGAATGAATGAGGGGATCCCTCATTCATTCTTTTTTATTATGCTTATATATCAGAGTTTCCGCATTTCTTACAAAATGCAAGAGCCTTCCCCCGCTGCTGCGGAGAAAATCTATTTATCGACATGTCTGTAATTTAAAATTTTATCCTGGGTATTTTATCTTCTTTCATGCTGTCAGCCATTGTCCAGAAGAATGCTTCGCCTGTATAAACCTGGAACACTGCCAGAAGCGGATTGCTGTGCTCTGTTATTCCGAAGTTCTTCACGAATGGTCTTTCCTGTATACATTTTGTGCGGATAGCAGGATCATCTAAAAACTTTACTTTACCGGTAACCCTCATTATCTTGCTGAAATCCTTGGCATTGAAATATAGTTCAACTTTAGGATTCTTTTCAAGCTGCTTGCACATTGACTTTACTGTCTGTGCCTGGAAATAGAATCCGGTTTCATCAGCGTACCACATGCCGAGGCATCTTACTCTCGGCTGGTCTCCATCAACACTTGCCAGATAGCATGTCTTGTTTTCATTGGCGAAATTTACATAATCCTTAAAATCCATATTTAGCTCCTTTTATAGTAAACAATAAACTGAATCATATTACACAACTTGACTGATATTTTTGCTATAATACTTAACGCTGAATCAGGCAAACTGAGTTAATTTTAACTTTCTATTTTGATTTAGAAAACCTGATCAATTTATTATTATTAAATTCACTTGTCAAGCAACAGTCAATAAATATTACAGCAGATCATGCGCCGTTTGATTTTGCATACAGATTTATATTCAATAAATTACTCGTCTTGACTGACTTTTTATGTAAATATAGCTTATCTTATCGCTCAATTAGTTTAATTTTAATAAATTTCAAAGCAACACGGATGTTGCTTTAGCCGTAAAGTACATGGATGGACTATTTACGGCGTGAAATTTATTAAAATTAAACTAATTGAGCGATTCAACGATAGATAAGACAATAAAAAGTCAGTTAAAATGAGTAAATTATTACTGAATTATAAATTATATTTTTAACGATAATAATATTAGATTTGAATTAACTAAAGGGGTAGCCTATGTTCAATATACATACTATAGACGGTGTTAAATTTAATGTATCACTGGAATCGTTGAGAAGCGATGAAACGATCAACAGGGTTGAAAAAAGCTATGGTACAAGAAATGTTGTAGATAAGAGTCATGGTAAAGCTGAAGGTCAGACCGGGGATGAAAAACTATCACTTGCTATAAAAGCTTATAAAGAATCGATTAAAATAATAAATGACCGCGAGCCTATTCTGCATGCATATTCAATTATGAAGTCGCCTGTAATTACTCTTGATCCTGAAATGAATATTGCCGAAGCATGGGATTTTTTACAGGAAAAGGGAGTCAGTTATATGCCGGTCATGTCCGCTGAAAAGAAATTGATCGGAATTATTTCGGACAGGGATCTTCTGAAGTGTCTGTGCATTACCAGGGTAACCGATAAAGATAATACCTGCGAGATAGTAAGCGATGTCATGACTGACAAGGTTATAACTGCAAGTAAGGTAACAGACATAAGAAGAATAGCGAAAGCCATGTTCGAGCATCATATAGGGACAATGCCGATTATTGATGAATCCGGTGAGCTTGCAGGTATCATTACAAGAAGCGATATACTTTATGCGCTTGTCACTTATCCTTCCCTTTCCCTCTGGGGATAATATTTGGCCCGTTATCAACAAGCCCTGGCTGCTGAAAATACAGGCTGCAATATTGTGCCTGTGTCATTAATTATATTTCCTCCATCTTTTCTCTTCTCTTTCCATAAATAAGCGAAACCTCGGCGGATCCTCTATTTTAATATTCAATTTTTCCTGCGTGACAGGGTGTCTGAAGGTTAAGCCGACTGATGCAAGGAAGAGGCCCTTGTGAAGCAATGTATTTCCATTCTCCCCGTAAAGCGTATCCCCCATAACCGGGTGGCCTGAACCTGCAAGATGTATTCGTATTTGATGCGTTCTGCCGGTTTCAGGTAATAGTTCCATTAAGGACAGAGTTTTGTTTTTCAGTGACGGCACTGATCTTATCAATGTAAATCCGGTTACTGCATTGCGGCCGTTGACCGGTTTATCGATGATTCCCTGAGGAGGAGGCGTGCCTTTAACAACGGCCCTATACATTTTTTTTATTGATCTGTCTTCGAATTGCTTTCCGAGGCTGATGTGAGCTTTAGCGGTTTTGGATATGACAAGCAAACCCTTTGTCTGAGAATCCAGCCTGTGAACTGGCCTGGGCCATTTAAGTGCGTCTTCCTGTCCCGATCTCTTTATATTTCCAAGCAATGCGTTCTCTATTGTCCTGAACCGGTTGCCGTTTACGACTATGCCTGCAGGTTTGTTAATGACTGCAAGAAAATCATCTTCATATACCACTTCAAGAGCTAGTTTATATTCCTTGGGTTGGGTGTTTTCCGGCTCAATAAGCTCGATTTTATCCCCCTGCTTTATCCATCTGCCTGTTTCTGCTTTTTCTCCGTTAACAAGCAGGTCTCCGTTTTTAATGGCTTTTTTCACGCTTTTACGGGAGTACAATTGAGCAAACAATCCGCAGGCATAATCGCTGAACCTGGAAGGGGTTATGTTTTCATGTACGATATGTGTGTTAATAACAAGCAAATACTATACCTTACTCATTTTGACTGACTTTTTATTTTAAAATTTATTAAAATCAGATCAATTTATCGATAATCCTGACAATATTAGCATAAAAAAGTCAGTCAAAATGAGTACCTTATTAATATTATGACAGCAATAATTTTACTAATCCCAGGCGGCTTGAGTCAATTATTTATTATAACAAAGATTTTATTAGGCTGTATAACGGTTTTTTATTATCCTGGCCGGAGGTTTAATCTCCCAATGGTTTAATTCCCCGCAGCTTTTGCAGGAATCCTGCACTTGCTGCGGAAAGTTACCGATTTAGTTTTTGTTACTCCGCAGCTTTAAGCGGAGAATACCCCGTCCGCTTGTGAAAGAGAGCTTCATTTTATTTGGGGATTTAAAAAAAAGTAAATATTTTTATAGAATTATCCCCGGAACTTTCATTTTTTCATTTTTTTGCTGATTAAGTTGACGCTTTCCTTATGGTTAATTATATTAACCATAAGGTTAAAATTATGAAATATGAAGTTAATGAACATAAGGCAAGGGAAAAGATACTTGAAGTCGCGAAGTCCGAATTCGCTAAAAAGGGTTTCCAGGGCACCCGTATGGAGATGATAGCTGAAGTCGCAGGAGTTAACAAGGCTTTGATACATTATTATTTTAAATCCAAAGAAAATCTCTATGAAAGTGTACTTGCCAAAAGTCTTGGGCATTTTGAAGACGACTATGATATTCCTGTTTTCATAGGAGAAAAGAATCTGACACGGCCACAGAAAATCTACCTGGTTACTTATATGGTAGTAATGAGTCATTTCAGAGCTTCTGATAATGAGCTGAATGATATTATTCTCTGGGAAGTGGCTGAAGGCGGAGATATCCTCAGAAAGATCCATGACGATATTGTAATGCCGAGATATGAGCCAATAATGAAAATAATTAATGACGGTATTCATAGCGGAGAATTTTCTTCAAAAAACACGGATCTTGTAATGAGCGGTTTGCATACGATGATCCACGGGTTTAAAATTGAAGAGCAGCGAAAGATAAAGGCAACCCTGTTTAAAATAGATAATTCAGATATAACTGAAACGGATTATCTCGATTTTTGTCTTGAATATATTTTTAAAATGCTAAGCCCAATAGACAAGCCCCTTAAGATACCTGAGATGCCGAAGGACATAATCGACTATATTGATAAGCTTATAGAGATCATGAAGAACAAAGGCATTTCAAGTAATCTCACAACACAGGTATTGAATATCCTGGCTGAATGATGGAATTTTACAAGGTATTTCTGCTAAACAGATTTATCTTTATAATTTTAAATTAATAAGAAAATTCTCGGAGAGGATTGAATTTTAAATATATGGATAGTAATATGAAAAAGATTAACAAAATATTAAGCAGCACGATTGCAGTATTTTTTATCTTTCTTTCAGCAACAGTAAGTGTTTCGGCCCAGGAAAGAAAAAATAACATTCCGAAAAACACTTCAGCTTTAGTGGAGATCGCGGAGGAGCCCGCTGTTATAATAGGCGGGATGAGGATCACGATCGGCCAGGCTATTAAGCAGGCTATAAAGCAGAATCATGATATACTTTCGGGCAGTTATGATGTCGCAATGACTGATACCTATCTAATGGAGTTTTACAGGAAATACGCGATAAATATGACAGCGGAATCCGGGGCAAAGTATCAGAAAAATCCCGAAGCGATTTCCGTCATGAACGGCACAGAATCCAGGACACTTGACGCGGGTGTCGGGCTTTCCAAGTTGTTTTCATCAGGTACAGGTCTCAGCGCCGGGTTTAAGGATGAATATGGGGAGAACCAGGTTGAAACTCAATTTCTGCCTGTCTTTGATAATACGGGTGCTATAACGAATTATATGGTACCGATCAGGTTTGCTGAGGAAAAATATAATATGCCGGTTTTTTACGCGGGTGTCAGGCAGGAGCTTTTAAAAAACGGGTTCGGATATAATGACAGAAGACAGGAAAAGATCTTAAAGAATACAGGGGATATTCAGAGATATGCTATTCTTGAAGCTTTGTCAATGCTTGTAGTAGGTGTTATTGTTGATTACTGGAATGTCGCAATTACCAGGACAGATCTTGTAAATTCAGAGCTACAGGTCGCGCAAACAAAAAATTTAAGAGATATTACACTCAGGAACGTGAAGCTTGGCCTGGCGGATGAATTTAATCTGAATTATTACAATCTTCTGGTAAGCGGAGCAGAGGCCAGTCTTCTGAACAGCAGGCAGAAAAACAGGAATGCTGTCAGAAAATTCCTCTCGTCAGTAAATATGGATGAAAATGTTGATATTGCGGGAACAATAATACTGACTGATACCAAACCCGACTTGAACGAAAATTCAGCACTGAAATCCGCTTTTTCTAAAAGAGCGGATTATAAGAACGCCTTACTTGCTCTTGAAAACGCGAAGATGGACCTTGAAATTAACAGGAATAATTCAATGCCTTCTATAACAGCAGAGCTTACTGTATCTGCTCTTGCTTATGATGAAGATGTTGCAAGATCTTATTCAGATACTGCTTCTCTTTCCTATCCTTCGCTTGACGCGAGGATAAGGGTTACTTATCCGCTGGGCGATACTCAGCAGGAAGTCAAGGAACGAAACGCTGAATATAAGTTGAAGCAGGCCAGGATCAACCTTGATAAGACCAGGAGAAGCGTACGCGATGATATTTTTAATAAGATAGAAAAAATAAATACAATGCATTCGATCTATTTGAATTCCAGGGAAGCGCGTGTTCAGGCTGAAAGGTTCTATAATAAAATGCTTAGTAACCTGAGAAAAGGCCGTCTTGATTCGGCAACTGTAAAGAACGGCCTGGATGCTTTGATAAACAGCAGGCAGCAGGAATTAACCGCACTGGTGTATTTTAATATATCTTTGCTTGAACTTGATGTGGCAAAAAACGAACTATGGGAGAGATATAATATAAATGTTAACGATTATATACCGGGAAAGAAAAGCTAAAAGTAATTATTATACAGAAAATCCCGGAGGAAACTAAACAATGAATAAAATAATAAGTTATTTAATGAATCAAAAGCTGCTGATAAACCTGGTAGTAGCTCTTATACTCATTTCAGGTTTATATACACTGCATAATCTGAACCGGGAAGCTTTTTCGGATGTTAATTTCGATATGGTTACTATCAAGACACTGTATCCCGGAGCTTCCCCTGATGAACTCGAGCAGCTTGTATCATTACCTATTGAAGAGAAGCTGAGAGAGGTGGACGGTCTTGACAAGGTGCGCGCATATAATATCGAGAATGTGTCTGTAGTTGTCGCGTTCATTGACGATAAAGCACCGGATAAAGAACAGGTGGTTCAGGATATAAAAGACGCTGTGGATACTGTTGATAATCTTCCGGACAATACGGAAGATCCTGTTGTTGAGGAGATTAAGTTCGATAAAAAGATGCTCGTGGATATCGCTGTATACGGCAGGGACGAAAGCGTGACCTACAGGGAGATTCGCGAGACTGCGGATAAACTGAAGGATTATCTTTATGAATTAGACGGCGTTGCTGAAGTGGAAACTGAGGGTTATTATGACAGGGAATATCTTGTTGAGGTAGATCCTGCCAAACTTAGGCTGTACAGACTTGGAATCAATAATGTAATAAACACCCTGAGACAGAGGAACCTGGATCTTCCCGGAGGCTCCATAAAGGTCGGCGACAAAGAATTTGTGCTGAGAACAAAAGGCCAGTACAGGAACGCGGACGAAATTCTTGATACTGTTATTATTTCGAATGATGCCGGCTTTGTTACAAGGATCAGGGATATCGCTGATGTAAAGGATACTTTTAAAGAGGCAACTGTTCATGAACGCTATAACGGAAATGAGGCTGTAATACTTAATGTATGGAAGAAGAAGAGCGCGGACGAACTTAACTTGGTCGACAAATTGCGCAGCAGGCTTGCGGAGTTCAGATCGCCTTATAACAGTAAAGTCAAGATTGAAATTTATAATGACTGGAGCAAAATGACGCGAACCAGGATATCGGCTGTTCTGACAAACGCGATCACTGGTCTTATTTTGCTTGCCGGTATACTAATATTGCTGCTTGGTTTCAGGATCGCGACTATTGTTTCAATAGGAATACCGCTTTCATTTATGATCGCTTTTATGGGGCTTAAAATAGACGGACTTACGCTTAATGTTATCAGCCTTTTCGGACTTATAATGGTACTCGGGATGATAGTTGATTTCAGTATCGTAGTCGTGGAAAATTCCCACAGGTATATGGAAATGGGTAAATCCCGTTTTGAAGCTATCCTGAACGGAGTAAGGGAAGTATTCTGGCCTGTAGCTGTAACGTTGATTTGTATTTCAGCAGCGTTTGCGCCCCTGCTTTTTCTTTCAGGTTTAATGGGGAAATTCGTCAAAGCCATTCCTGTTGTTATTATGATATGCCTTGGAGCATCGTTCTTCATTGCTATGTTCATTATGCCGACATTTCTCAATATTTTCCTGAAACGGGAACACGCTAATAATAATAAAAACTCAAACGGAATATATGAACTGGGGATTTTCGGGAATATTCAGCATGGTTACAGAAATTTCCTGGAAAAAGTTATTAAACACAGGTATATCACGCTGGGCATCCTGTTAATCCTTCTGATTGGTTCTCTTGGTATGTCAGGTGTTATAGGATTTGTGTTTATACCGGGCGGTGGAGAAGAAGAAATAAAAATTGCTGTTAAGCTGCCCCAGGGTACGAATCTCGACGCAAACCTGGATCAAATAAAGAAAATCGAGCAAATACTTTTAAAGCTTCCGAAAGATGAACTGAACGGTATCAGAGCAAGCGTCGGCCGGGAGGAAAGCGATGGTCTTGATCCAAAGCCAGGGGAAGGTACTAATAAATCGACCATATTTATTTATCTTACTCCTGATAAGGACAGAAAGAGAAACGCATATACGATTAATGAAGAATTAAGAAAAAATATAGAGACTGTTCAGAAGCAGGGACTGATCCGCAAAGATACAGATATACTCTTTAATGTGGAAATTCATGGCCCCCCTGCAGGTAAGGCAGTAAATATTGAGATAAGGGGCGATGACTTTGCAGTACTCAAGGAGATCGCGGCCAAATATATGCAGGAGCTTAACAAGGTCAAGGGTGTGAGGGATATTACATTTGATCTTGAAGAAGGCAAACAGGAATACCGTTACTTTATTAAAGAAGTCATGGCTTCACGGACAAGGGTTTCGGTCCAGGATGTTGCTTTGGCTTTAAACGCTTCTTACCAGGGAGCAGTAGCCACCAGCACCAGGATAGGCGATGAGGACGTGGATATCCGGGTGCGTTTTCCGGAAAGCGAAAGGAAGAGAATGAAGAGTCTGAAAGAGGTAATGATATCCAATAACCAGGGCGGACTTATCCCGCTTGATGCTGTTACAGGAGTTAAGAAGCAGCCGGGTTATTCGCAGATAAACCGTTTAAATTACAAAAGAATAGTACAGGTTCAGGCTAATGTTGATACAAATATAATAACGTCAGTCGAAGTAAACAGGTTCTTACAAAATAAATTTGCTGATATCGGCAAGAAGTATCCGGATTATGATATAGCTTACGCCGGCGAGCAGGAAGACACGAGTGATACTATGGGCGAGATGGGTAACCTGTTCCTGTTTGCCCTGCTAATAATTTACATTGTTCTCTCCGTATTCTTTGGTTCACTGATTCTGCCTGTTGTAATTATGAGCGCTATTCCTTTTGCTCTTGTAGGGGTTGTATTTGCGTTATTCGTGCATGGACAACCGCTTTCCTTTATGAGCATGCTCGGGGTATTCAGCCTTGCAGGAGTGATCGTAAGCAACACTCTTGTGCTCGTACAGTTTATCAATAATCAGCGTGACGAGGGTTGCTCATTGAAAGAAGCATTGCTTAATGCAGGAGTTATACGTCTGAGGCCTGTTATTCTTACTTCAGGAACAACAGTACTTGCTCTTTTCCCCACGATTTACGGACTGGGCGGCATGGATTACATGGTAGCGCCTCTGGCACTCTCTTTTGGTTACGGGCTGATATTCGCGACATTCATCACTCTTTTGCTGATCCCTGCTTTTTATCATATAGCTGAGGATTTCAAGGGAGGGGTTTCAAGGTTGTTGTCCTTTGCCGGTATTAACATGGATTCAAGGCTTTACAGGGGAAAACAGGAGATTATGATGATAGATAAAAATAATAAGACCGGGAAAGTAAAATCCGCGAAGAAAGAATAATATATATAACCTGGCTTTTTTTTCCGGCAGCAGGATTTCGTTATTTACTTGATCCTGAAGATTCCGTTCTTCAGGACTTCCCTGCCTCTGCTGTTCAGAAGCGTAAACCTGAAGTCCTTTTTTGTTTTCCCCTGAAAACCGACGAGATCAAGTGTCTCGCCCGGTATGACAGGATAAGCAAAACGCACTGACATTGCGGCAAGGCGGTTAGTATCGTTATTTAGC
>CAZVYR010000107.1:0-11002 GCA_964631555.1 uncultured Leptospirales bacterium | reverse complement strand
AATTCAGAGATTTCTTCAAATCCGGCAATACTTGAACTACCTTTCAAAGTATGTACATATCTAAAAATTTTATTAATAACTTCTGGGTCACTTTTTTCTTCGAGGCTGATAATATCAGGTTCAATATTTTGCAGTATTTCCCCGGCTTCTCCGGTAAATACTTCTTTTAATCCTTCCATTTTTAGATACTCCGAAAAATAACTTGAGATAATTAATAAAACTTCTTTAAAAACGAGCTGTTACAAAAAAGTTATTTAAAAAAATATATATTCATTGATAAACTTTTAATATAAAAATAGTTATTATATTTCTTTTAAAGAAAGATTATTTCTTTTATTTAAGTAAAATAATAATTTAACTAAAAATATTTTAGTTCGTATTTACGAAAAAATCAACTTATTTATTATTTTTTTATTGAGTATGTACTTACGATTTAAGATATGTAAGAAAGTTGTGTATGGACAATTTAGGCACTATCTTGTGCGATTTTCAAGGATTGGAAGTATTTCAATTTAAATAATTATTTAATAGACCGATAATCAATTAAATACATAAGGTAATTAATGAATTAATAAATTGTTGATTATTGGTCTTTTTCTTTTAAATATGATTTTAAGACGTAAATAGGATTTCACTACTAATGAAATTAATAATTTTTTACTTTGATTATAAAGTAGCACAAATTTTTAAAGAGAAGACTGATGCTGAAGGTAATTCTGAAAGAATTATTACTGCTTCTCAGAATTTTGTATATAGGAATGAGATAGTTGCAAAAATAGTCGATGTTGAGGAGCAAAATGAAATAAAATCTCATTTAGACAGTGGATATAATTATTATCATATCGTAAAATATATTCCCTTTAAAACCGGCGAAGGTATTGACTATGACAATTCTACACAAACATACAGGGCAACAGAATATGGTTTTGTCAGGATCGATAGGGTAAATAAAAAAATTAACTTAATACGACCTTTACAAATTCCTAGAGAAAAAACAAAAGCATATTTTTTAATATGCCCTACTAAATTTAAGAAAATCCCAAATTATGATGACATATCTGCAGTCCTCTCATCTAAGAATATTCATTCTGCTATAAATAGGGATAAATTGGAAGAACAGCTAAATGAAATAGATATAAATAATCCGGTTTTAAATAAAATAATAGTAGCACAAGGAAAAGAAGCTATAAACGGATATCCTGAATATTTTGTTCCGTTAATTGATATTGGGAAAAAAGCCGGAAAAATACTTGAAGACGGTAGTATAGATTTTAAAGAAATAGAGTCTATTATACAAGTTAAAGAGAGACAGGCTATACTTAAAAAAATACCTGCGAAAGAACCAATAGACGGCAATACAATTTATGGAGATAATATAAAAGCGATAGTTGAGCCAAGAAGCGGTTACATTAAGGGATTAAATATCGGTTCAGTTAGCGATGATTTAACTTATGTTTCACTTATTGACGGTTGTCTTAATGTATCTGGTAATGTTATTTCAATACTTCCTGTAGCTGTTATCCATGGCGACGTAGATTATGATAGTGGAAATATAGACTTTAACGGTTCTGTTGAAATTTTTGGTTCAGTACTTCCTGGCTTTACTGTAAAGGCAAATGATGATATCACGATAAGAAATAATGTAGATGATGCTATTATTAAGGCAGGGGGAAATGTTGTAGTATTAGCCGGTATAGGGGGAAAAGGTTCTACTAAAATATATGCAGGCGGTTTTGTTAAAGCTAAATATATTTTAAATTCGACAATCGAAGCGGAAGGTGACATCATTGCTGAAGTATCGATAATAAACAGTAACGTGTATTCAAATGACAAGATAAAGATCACCGGACAAAACGGGAAAATTCTTGGCGGAGAAGCAATGGCTTTACACGAAATAACCACTTTTACTTCCGGCGGACCGAAGGAAAATAAAACAATATTAACAGTGGGGAAAAGTCAACTGATAGAAAGAGAATTAAATAAAATGAAAATGGTAATAGATACCCATCAAATTGAAGTGGATGAATTAACTGCATATATAAAATCAATGTACGGAGAAAATTTATTTATTAACACAAAGGAAGTCATATCAATATTACCGCCGCTTAAAAAAAATAATTGTATTTTACTCCTGGAGAAACTTGCAAATTGTAATAAAAATCTTCAGAAAGTTACTGAAGAATATAACATGTTTGCTGAAAAAAATATTTTTAAGCAGGAACCTGTGATAAAAGTCTTTAATGAAGTATTTCCTGGCACAGTGATCAATATCAAGAAGCGTACAAAGAATATAGACAGGAAATATTCAAATTCGAAATTTTTTGAAGACAATGAAGCAAAAATCATTAAATTTACCTATGCGATGTAAGATATTTAGTTCCCCTTTTCCCAGCTATATTTCAAATCGAATAAATTTAAATCTGAAAATACACAGTTAATAATTAGGTTTTTATCTTGCTATCGCAGATAATAATTTGTAAAATATAAACACAATATTTAGTTATAATATAAATATTTTAAAGCCCTGTACGAAAGTATTTGGGAAAATTCAATTGCTCTCGTAAAAAATAATGAAATATACAATTTTTTATTTCAATAACAAAGTTAGCAGGATCTTTGAAGAAAAGACTGACGAAGCCGGCAATAAATCCAGAATATTGACATCTCCCTTCAACTTTGTATCCAAAGGTGAAATTGTAGCCAAAATAGTAGACGTAGACTACCCGGATGAACTTGATACCCAACTAGATGAAGGATACAGCTTTCATGTCTATCAGAAATATAGCCCTATAAAATCTGGTGAAGGGATTTTATTTGAAAAAGATAATTTTATTTTCAGAGCTGAAGATTATGGTTTTGTGAAATACGATGCTAATAAATCCTCATTGATATTGGTTCATCCCTTAAGAATTCAGAAAGATAAGATGAAGGCATATTATATAATTCATCCGACCAAATTCAAAAAAATCCCTACAGTTGATGAGATCGAGGAATACCTGATTAAATTAAAAATATACACAATGGTTAGCAAAGATAAACTTGCCCATGACTTAAATGAGATCAATGTTAATGAACAGGTTCCCCACAGACTAGTAGTAGCTCAGGGTAAAGAAGTAAAAAACGGTTATGAGGAACATTTTTTCCCGCTTATAGATTTTGAAAAAAAAGCCGGCAAGATACTGGAGGACGGAAGTATTGATTTCAAGGAGGTTGGAAGCATAGTTGAGGTAAAACAAAGGCAGGGAATATTAAAAAGGATTCCGGCAGTGGTACCTGAAGACGGATTCAATATTTACGGTGAAAAAGTAGAGGGCGAAATGATCGATCCCGGCGGATATTCGGTCGGTGAAAATATAGTGGCTTCTATTGATCCCAATATATACGCATCAACAATTGATGGTTGCCTTGAGATCTTTAAAAAAACCATTTCAGTATCACCGGTTTCATATATACGTGGTGATGTTAACTACGATTCAGGTAATATCGATTTTAGCGGTTCAGTACATATATCCGGTTCAGTCTTGCCCGGCTTTATTGTAAAAGCTAAAGGTGATATCATAATAGGGAAAAATGTTGATGATGCAATTATTGAAGCCGGAGGTGATGTAACAGTTAAACTGGGGATAGGAGGAAAGGGTTCTTCAGTAGTAACTGCCGGTGGAAATCTCAGGGCAAAATACATACTAAATTCAAATATAAAAGCAATGGGATCCATACTGATTGATGACTCAATAATAAACAGCAATGTCTTTTCAAATGAGAAAATTCTGGTTACAGATAAGCATGGTAAAATAATCGGTGGTGAAGCTATGGCGCTTTATGAAATACACGCAAAAATCTCAGGCGTGCCTAAAGAAAATAAAACAATACTGACTGTTGGGAAAAATATTTATATTGAAATGGAGTTATCCGATATCAGGAATGAAATACATATAATAAAAGAAAAATTAGAAGAAACTACCCAGAAATTGAAATCCAGTTTTGGAGAAGAAGTATTTTCAAATCCAAAAGGTCTGCTGGCAATCCTGCCTCCGGTAAAGAAAAAACCGTGCCTTGAATTATTATCAGAATTAACATCTCATAATAAGGAGCTTAAAATACTGACTGAAAAATATAAGGAAAAAGAGGAGGAACTTAAATTTGACCATGAGCCATCAATTGAGATAACTGATATGGTTTATCCGGGGACTTTAATAAAAATCAAGAAAAGTGTACGCCTGATTGAAGATAATCTAAGAAATGTAAAATTTTATGAAGATACTGAACAGAAGATTGTTCGATTCACGGCTGCAAATTAAAAAATGCAAATATTTTTTTGTTGACATTAATCATATTAAAAAGGCAAATAAGACCTCTCATCGGGATTTCTCCCGATTTTTTTATTTCAGATTATATTTTTTTAAAATAATTAATCTTTTTAAAGGTATAGAATTTGAGTATCCCTAAAATAAAAACCAGGCATTTAACTTCAATTGCCGATCTGTCAAGAAACGAGATTATTGATATATTTAAATTCACTGCAAGATTAAAAAAAGATTTAAAAAATGGGAAAAAACATAATTATCTTGCAGGGAAAACACTTGGTATGATCTTTGAAAAAAGTTCCACCAGGACAAGAGTGTCGTTTGAAACAGGTATATTTCAACTTGGCGGCCAGGCATTATTTTTAGGGAGCAATGATCTGCAGTTAGGGAGAGGAGAAACAATATCAGATACCGCTAAAGTACTTTCCAGATATATCGATGCAATAATGATCAGGACGTTCGCTCACAAGACAGTGGAAGAGCTCGCCGCTAATTCTGATATTCCTGTAATAAACGGACTTAGCGATACATACCACCCATGCCAGGCATTAGCTGATTTTTATAGTATTTATGAGAGAGTCGGCGATTTTAAAAATGTCAAATTACTATTTATCGGAGACGGTAACAATGTTGCTAATTCTCTGATTCTTGGCGGATCAATACTCGGTGTAAATATCTCCGTAGCTTGTCCCAAATCATATCAACCTGATAAAAATATAATTAATATGGCAATAGAATATTCTCTGACTACGGGTGCAAAAATAGAAATTACACCTGATATTGATACAGCAGCTAAAGACGCTAATTTTATTTATACAGATGTCTGGATCAGTATGGGCCAGGAAAAAGAAGCTAAACAAAAAAAGAAAACACTCAGCAAGTATAAAATATCAAAGGATATTCTTAATAAATGCGCTGATAACTGTCTTGTAATGCATTGCCTTCCTGCTCACAGAGGTGAAGAGATAGACAGTGAAATAATGGATTCCCAAAGATCGATAATCTTTGACCAGGCCGAAAACAGGCTGCATGTTCAAAAAGCAATACTGTGCGCGTTGATTAAGTAAAATAAACATCTATCAGTTCCGGCCAAAATATATAATTTAAGATCAGAAATATTAAGAATTTCTTGAAGTGAGAATAAAACCTATGAAAATAAAAAAAGTCGTACTGGCATACTCCGGAGGCCTGGATACTTCAATAATCGTAAAATGGCTGATTGAGACATATAACTGCGAAGTTATTTGTTTTGCCGCGGACGTTGGACAGGAAGAGGAATTGCAAGGGCTTGAAGAAAAAGCCCTGGCTACAGGCGCAAGCAAATGTTATATTGAAGATTTACAGGAAGAATTCGTAAGCAAATTTGTATTCCAGGCAATAAAAGCAAATGCAATTTATGAAAACCGTTACCTTCTCGGTACATCCCTCGCCAGACCGGTAATAGCCCAAAAACAGGTGGAGATAGCCCTGAAAGAAGGAGCTGATTCCGTTTGTCATGGTGCAACAGGGAAAGGGAACGACCAGGTAAGATTCGAAATGGCGTTTATGGGTCTGGCGCCTGAACTTAATATTATCGCCCCATGGAGAATATGGGATCTTAATTCCAGGTCTTTATTATTTGATTACGCGAAAAAGCATAACATACCTGTACCGGTAAGCAAGGATAAACCTTACAGCATGGACAGAAACATACTTCATATTTCATATGAAGGAGGCATACTTGAAGATTCTTACAGGGAACCTGACAAAGATATGTTCAAACTGACAACGGATCCTCAGGACGCTCCGGACAAACCAACTTACCTGGAAATCGAATTTGAAGAAGGAGCGCCGGTTGGTATAAACGGTGAAAGACTTACCCCGGTACAACTTATGAAAGAACTTAATAAAAGAGCCGGCGAGAACGGTGTAGGCAGAATAGATATCGTGGAAAACAGGCTTGTGGGTATGAAGTCGCGTGGAGTGTATGAAACCCCTGCAGGCACAGTCCTTCATATAGCACACAGGGATATAGAAGCTATAGCACTTGATAAGGAAACCCAGCATCTTAAAGATAAACTATCGCTTGAATATGCCACGCTTGTCTATAATGGTCTATGGTTTACAAAAAAAAGGCAGGCCCTGGATGCTTTTATTAATGAAACCCAGAAAAATGTCTCAGGTACGGTAAAAGTCAAACTTTACAAAGGCCACTGTATCGCTGTGGGAAGAAAATCTGCAAAGTCACTCTATAATCCCGAGATTGCCACATTTGATGCAAGCGATTTATATGATCAAAAAGATGCATCCGGTTTTTTAAATATTTACGGGCTTCCGCTCAGGATAGAAGCAACGTTGAATAAAGATAAATAACATGATCATATTGAACCGGTAATATTAACTGAAAAATTTAATTATATATTTTTTTTATGCTTTACAAAGAAGGAAATAACTTACCTAATCAAGAATAGTCAAAAGTAGCCTGATTTTTCCGGTTTAAAACAGTTCAGTAAAATTTAGCCAACATTAAAAAAATTCTTTACGACAGCTTAAATCTATAGTAACATAATAATCCCTATTCATAATTTGGGAGGCTCAGGATAATAGATGGAAATCGAGTTCAAAGATATTGGAGAGCATAAAGTAATTGAAGTTACCGGCGAAGTCGACCTGTACAATGTGAGTGAATTAAAAAAAGCTCTTTTTAGTATAACGGACGGTAGTGTTAAAAGTGTAATAGTTGACATGAAAAATGTTAATTATATGGATTCATCAGGCATTGGCGCTCTAGTAGCCGGCCAGAAAAAAATGAGAGCACATAACGGAAGTTTTGCGTTGATGAACATAGCCGAAGACGTGTTAAATATCTTGAAACTGGCAACACTGGATAAGTTTTTCAAGATACTCTCAGACGAGAACGATTTATATTAGTTAATCTATTTCCTTTTCAAAACAAGAACAGTCATATCATCATGCGGTAAAACTTCACCGCGAAAACTTTCAGTATTCTTCATACTTACATTAATATTTTATTCCTTTGAAATAATAAGTCTTAGCCCGTTTTTTCTGTTCTCCGTTTCAGGAATTGCCATGAACTGTTTTATCTCTTGCTGCAGAAGCAGAACTTCAGGAGTATTCGGATCAATCCGAATACTCAAAGATTAACCCTTGTAATTGTCCGGTTAAAGATCAGCCAGCCGTTTTTACTTTTTGCTCCATCCAGAAATTTAATGAATACAGCGTCTCCTTTAACCGCCTGATAAGGGTCACGCTTTCCTCTTTTGATAGCAGATCCATTAAATTTTACGGAACAATTTATATATGAATTGCCGTTATGATCTTTTTTAATATTATCCTTTTCAGGCTCGGTTACTTCAATAACTGTTATATTAATAAAATAGTCGTCTTTATACATCTCTCGAAATGCTTTTTCACTTTTCGGATAAGCTTCACATCCTGAATATTTCTTATAATCAAGTTCTTCAATAGCTTTTGACCATTTTTGCAGCACAAAGCCTGGCTCAGGATCCTTTTTTTCTTTCTTACATGAAACAAATGAAAACGCTATTAGAAACATCAGCATAAAATTTATTATTCTCATTGGATATCTAACCTGATAAAACATTAAGATTTAATATAACATTTTTGCATTTTGAAGAATTATATTTATAATTCTCCCATCTCTTTTTCCCCGAAAACCTGGGCTGAAAACTTTTCTATTTTCGTATCCCTCCATTTCCACGCGTCCGGCGGCAAACCTGCTTTGTAGCATGTATGCTCCAGAAACTGGGTCAGGCTCCAGTTGTTCTCAGTAGCAACCTGCGGAAGCAGCAAGCCGGATCGTCCGCTGTTTGAAATGATAAGACCGTCCCTGCCTATCGTAATATCGGAAATCCCTCTGACTTCTTCTATCGGAGAAAGTACTGATATCTCAATATCAATTCCCTTGTACTCGTCCGCTTTTAAAGGCAAAAACCTCGGGTCTCTGAAAGCGGAAGCCCTTGCCATTTCAACGATAGTATCCGGGATCGGCTTAACACCTTCAATATAGCCGATACATCCACGGAGCGCGCCCTTAATATGTATTGTTACGAACGCACCGCATTTTGTACTGAAAACCTCATCTTTAAAATCCGGAATTCCTGGCCCTTCTATCTTGTCTTTGATCAAATCATCATGGATAGTTTTCCTGGCCAGCTTAAGAAGCATAACCTTTTGTTCGTGATTCAGTTCCTTCATAACTGCCTCGTGTATATTATTTCAATATTGCTGCTGACACATATCCTACAACTTCTCCCTTACTTCCGGAAGAATCGCCCGAATTAGCATAATGCAAAATTTCGATCCTGCCGGCCCCGTATTTCTTGCATAAAAATATACCAGTCAGTACCGGCCCATGGCCGCATGCCTCTGCCTGGTTCATTGCAATAACATTGTCTATCAGTTCTTCATCTGCAGTTTCCAGGGCCTTTATAAAAGCACCGTCAATCTTTTTTGCCTGTTCATACGAATGATAATGCGAAAGATCCGTTGAGATCACAACACCGACCTTTTTTTTTATGTTCTTTGTACAATTATACAAGCCGTCCGCTAATCTCCTTGAAGTGTTTATATCATAACTCCCGATCACAATAGGAACGATCCTGAAGTCTTCCAGGACAGTCTGTAAAAACGGGACCTGCACCTCAAGGGAGTGTTCGGCGCTGTGCGCTTCTTTAATAAAAGAAAAGTAATCTTCTTTTAGAAGCGCGTTGCCTATCTCGTCGTCAATTTCCAGTTCTCCAAGCGGGGTTTCATAAATCCCTGAATTAATAACCGAAGCTCCGGAAAATCTCCCCCTGTGAGAAGGTGCCATAACAATAGCAATCTCAATACCGGAACCGATCAGTTGCTTGTATGAATAAGCAGCGACCTGGCCTGAATACATATATCCGGCATGAGGGCACACGACTCCTGCAATATGCCCTTTCAGCTTTTTTTCAGGGACAGCATCGAGATACCCGTCTATTTCTTTTTTTAACTGTACAGGATTAGAAGGATAAAATGATCCTGCAACTACCGGTTTCCTGTGCCACATAAGATACCTCCTTAATGTTTAAACTAACTATATAGATTGAATTTAATAATAATTAGTATAAGATTGATAAGATTAGCATGAGAGAGTACTCAATCTGACTGATCCAATATTTCTTTGATAGGCCTGTACATTTTCTCTTCAAGATCAAATTCAAAATACTCCCTTTTCTTTTCACCGGATATAAAAGAAGCCTTAAAAATATCCCCGATCTTTGCATCATCCTTTAATTCGATTATGCCGTAGTCAATAAGCTTCTGAAAATATGTTCTGATAATGCCGAACGACATCTTTTGAATATTCAGATCAGGATGATGCTCATGGTCATATAATCCCAGGTTAACATCCGAAATATTGTAACCTCCGAAACAAGCATCCATGTTTATACCTGTTTCCACACCATATATCTGCCAGAAGTTTACAGAATTAAAGAATTCAAGATGGCCTGCAACCTCCCCTGACAGAGGGTACGCGAATTCCGTCAGCTTCCGTAACTCAGGATGATCTATTACTGAAAAGAGAGGCTGAGCCACGTATTTCTTTACTCTGCCCATCTCCCGCCAGAAACTCGCTTTAGCGAAATCGGAACCCTGCAGCACAGCGCCCGCTAACCCTAAAACAAAATGCTCCCCGAAATATTCGGTTACTACATCCGAATCAAGAAAAACAAGAACAATATCCCTTGCGCAGCAGTTTCCCATGAACGACTTATTTATCGTATAAACCGTTCTTCTCATATCAGCGCCTTTGCCTTTTTCATTCGACATATCCGGCACTTCTATTGAGTTACAGATAATGATCTCAGCGTCTTTGTCCGCTTCCCTGGCTTTAGTCTCTGTAAGCTCCTGTTTATTCTTGTCCAGCCGCCTGTGCGAAAGAAATATCCTGTCTATAAAGTTGTCCGTCTTTGATCTCAGCAACTGTATCTTACTGAAAATAAGCCCGGCTTCCCTTTCCCCGAATGTAGAAAAAACGATATAGATCTTTTTATTCTTTTTTAATGATAAAACATTCTTTAAAGTAAATTCCGATGCTTCGCAAAGATTGATATCGTCCATAATATTTATATTATATATAATGAGATAATAGACTGAACATAATAGATTTGCCCGGCATAACATACCAGCTAATATATATCTTTTGTATTAATCAGGGGTACATTAAAAAAATATCAGCCCGGAAGCCTGTTGTCAATATTAATAAGAAATACAATTCAACCTTCCTTCACCTCCGTTCCGGAACCGTTTCCCCTCCGTTTCAAATACGTCTTAAAGCCGCTTCCTCTCCGTTTCAAATACGCTTCAAATACGCTTCAAATTCTAACTTCCCTATATAAGCCTCTCTACGTTTCAAAACCGCTTCCCCTCCGTTTCAAAACCGTAAAGCATCCGGATAATATAATAATATTGTTGACCATTCAAGATTTAATGCAAATAATAATCATTATTTGCAGATAGTTCAAAAATAATTTAAGGGACTATATTGATCATGCAGACAAAGAAAAGAAATAATGCGTTTGCTTTGACAACAGCAATACTTTTTTTCTATGTTCAAACGGCTTATACTCAGGAATTACAGATAAATAAGGATAAACCCTTAAAAAACAAAAACATAACCATCACAGACACTGAAGATACTGAGGCTA
>CAZVYR010000106.1:9744-11054 GCA_964631555.1 uncultured Leptospirales bacterium | reverse complement strand
GTGAAAACCAGAGCACAACAATAATGATAGCTTTTTATTTGTAAAGTATAATTTAGCCGCTTAATTTAAATGAGGACAGGGGGAGAATTATTTATCGGGTAGAAATTCTTCTTAATGCAGGAGGTACTTTTATTTAACTTCACCACAGCGAATATCCCTCCGGTACAGAGCAGCGGTGAAACTAGGCGCTTATCACGATCTTATCCTTACCTTCATGCTTTGCCTTCCCGAGAGCTGTCTCGGTTTTCTTTACTAACTCATCGATCTGGGTCGACCTTACATTCTCATCAGGAGAAAGACATGATACACCCATACTGGCATTTAATTTGACCTTTTCTTTATTGAATTCATACGACTTCCTGGAAATAGCCGTTTTTAATCTTTTAGCAATTCCTTCCGCGCTATTGGCCTTAGTATTGGGTAAAAGAATAAAAAATTCCTCACCCCCGTATCTCCCTATTGTATCATAAGGTCTGCATGCAAATTTTAACCTGTTGGCGACCTCAAGCAGAACCAGGTCACCGAATTCAGTACCGTATGTTTCATTGACGTCTTTGAAATTATCAATATCAATAAGGATCGCAGAAACCTGGTAGCCTTCCCTCGAAGCCCTTTCAAGATGCTTTATAGTTTCATCAAGACATGATCTTCTGTTCAGCAACGCGGTCAAAGAATCCTCTCTAACAAGCTTTATCAGTTCTTTCTGAGAATTAAAAAGCTTATCCTGCATCTTAAGCACTCTTAAGGCGGTATTAATCCTGAAATTTAAAATATTATCTTCCACAGGCCTGGTAATAAAATCATCGGCACCGGCTTCCATCGCCTGGTTGATATCCTGCTTCTGATCCGACATAACAATAATATAAATATACCGCGCCTGGTTTAACCTTCTTATCTCCCTGCACAGGCTTATCCCGTCAATACCGGGAAGCGCCAGGTTCAATATTACAATTCTGAAATCCATGGTCTTCCTGATAAGCTCCAGGGCATCCTTCCCGTTATCACATATCTCGAAATCAAGCCCGTTTTTATCAATTATACGCTTAATTGCCAACTGGGAGTCCTTCATATTATCAGCAATCAGTATTTTCATCTTAAACCTCTCTATAATAAATATTTATCATCACCGGGTAATACCGGACAGCGAGGCAATAATTACGAATAAATATAAAATAAATAAATAAACAGGTCAACACGAATTTAAAACCGTATTTATATTATATCACTTTTTACTCTTTAAATATCTTTCAACCCTGTCAAGCCCTTCTTTAATGTTCTCAATAGAGTTAGCGTAAGAAAAGCGAAGGAAT
>CAZVYR010000106.1:0-9734 GCA_964631555.1 uncultured Leptospirales bacterium | reverse complement strand
ACCCGGAGTCACGCCTACTTTAACAGACTCCAGAATATCAAATGCCTCTTTATATGAATCATCGCAGAACTTTCTCGCGTCAGCAAAAACATAAAATGCTCCGGTAGGCTCAACATGAATTTCATATCCTATTTCTTTCAGCCTTCTCAGCATGTATATTCTTCGTTCATTATACACTTCCCGCATCTTTTTGATATCTTCCCCTGTCCTGGTCAGTGCGGTTATACCTGCCCACTGAACAAAGCTGTTTGCGGAGATCATGAAATTCTGATGTATCTTCTGCATAGTATCATAAAACTTCTCAGGGAAAATAAGATAGCCCAGTCTCCACCCTGTCATAGCATACAGTTTGGAAAACCCGTTTATCACAAAAACATTATCGCTGTATTCAAGTATAGACCCTGCCTGCCCTTCATAAACCAGGCCATGATATATCTCGTCTGATATAATATACTGATCTTCAAACGCCGCAATATCCTTAAGATTCTCTTCGGTCATAACAATCCCTGTAGGATTGGAAGGCGAGTTTATGACAATAGCCCTTGTATTTTTCGTAAGAACCTTTCTTATCTCTTCAGGCCTGTACTGAAAACCATCTTCAGGATATGTCCTTACCTCCACAGGCTTTGCTCCCAGTGTCTTAATAAAGTTAGGATAACAGGCATAATGAGGATTGGAAATAATAACTTCGTCATCCCTCTCCAGAATAGCGATCATCATCAGAAGCAAAGCAGGAGAAGTCCCTGAAGTCACCATTATCCTGTCAGGATTGATCCTTACATTATATTCCTGCCAATAATGCTCGCAAATTGCCTCCCGAAGCTCAATCAGGCCCATAGCATGAGTATAATGAGTCTTTCCGGATTTAATCGCCTCAATAACAGTCTCCTGTATAATGGGCGGAGTCTCAAAATCCGGCTCCCCCACTTCAAGATGAATAACATGCTCTCCTGCTTTTTCCAGCTCTTCTGCCCTGGCCATAACATCCATTACAATAAATGACTTAAGATCCCTGGTTTTACTCGAGATCATTGATCCTCCGGAATAATTGCTAATAGATTTTTACTTGCTGGTCTATATTATCCGCATTGTTTATTGCAAGAATAATTTAATTTTTGAATTTTAATCCTGATAAAAAAAATTTTCTTGCACGAAAAAACAGCGGTTTATATAACAATTATTCTTATAATTAAGATATAAATACATCTCAAAAAAGGAGCAGAATAATGACTACGAGAAAATTTGAAACAGAAGTAAACCAGCTACTTCACCTGATAATTCATTCTCTGTATTCTCACAAGGAAATATTCCTGCGGGAACTGATCTCAAACGCGTCGGATGCTCTTGATAAGCTTAAATACCTTAATCTCACGGATGAAGCGTATAAAAAAATGCCGTTTGATCCAAGGATAGATATAAGTTTTGATACCGGCAGCAGCACCCTGACAGTAAGCGATACAGGGATCGGAATGAATGAACAGGACCTGATCGAACAGATAGGCACAATTGCCAAATCAGGCACAAGAAGCTTTGTGGAACAACTGACAGGAGACAACAAAAAAGACTCCAACCTCATAGGTCAGTTCGGAGTAGGCTTTTATTCCGCGTTTATGGTAGCGGATAAAGTCACGGTCATAAGCAGGAAAGCCGGAGAAGACAAAGCATATAAATGGGAAAGCGACGGAAAGGGCGAATACGATATCGCTGAATCCGAAAGAGACACCTCAGGAACAACCATAACACTGCATCTGAACGAAGAAGGCAAAGAATATACCGGCAAATGGCAGGTAGAATCTATCATAAAAAAATATTCCGATCATATACCTTTCCCGATCTACCTTCATTATGAGGATGTAAGATACGAAGGCAAAGATAAAGACAGAAAAGAGATCAAAGAACAAAAAACAGACAAGGTAAACGAGGGTTCCGCGCTCTGGAAAAGGCAAAAGAGCGAACTCAAGGATAAAGATTACAACGAATTTTACAAAACCATTTCACACGATACCGAAGACCCCATGTTCTACGTACATACACAGGCAGAAGGCACTCTTGACTACACCACCCTCTTTTATATCCCGAAGAAAGCGCCTTTTGACATGTATTACGCGGATTACACTCCGGGCGTAAAACTCTATGTCAAAAGAGTATTCATAACCGACGACAACAAAGAGCTGTTGCCTGTATACTTGCGCTTTGTAAGGGGAATAATAGACTCGGAAGACCTGCCCCTGAACATAAGCAGGGAAATCCTTCAGCAAAACAAAGTGATGGCAAAGATAAGATCTTCGTCAGTAAAGAAACTCCTGAGCGAGTTCGATAATCTATCCAAAGACAAGGCAAAATATAAAGAATTCATAGACCAGTTCGGCATGCCCTTAAAGGAAGGCCTTTACCAGGATTTTGAGAACAGGGATGCCCTGGTAGAGCTCGTACGTTTTAAATCCACCAAAGAAGACGGCTATACAAGCCTGGCCGAATATCACAGCAGAATGCAGCCCGATCAAAAAGCCATCTATTACATAACCGGCGAGAAAGAAAGCGTATTAAGGCAGTCCCCGTTGCTTGAAATGTATAACAATAAGGATATTGAAGTGCTCATTCTCGATGGTAAGATAGACGAGATAGTAATGCCTTCCATCGGCAGATACAAAGATCTTGAACTTAAATCAATCAATAAGAGCGATGCTGCCGATGACCTTAAAACAGAAGAAGACAAGGAAGAAGAAAAGCAGCTTGACCCTGTAGTCAAACGAATGAAAAAAATCCTTAAAGACGAAGTGAAGGATATAAAGGCGAGCACGCGCCTGAGCGACTCTCCTTCGTGCGTAGTCGTTGACGTAAGCGATCCAAGTGTCCAGATGCAGGAAATGCTGAAGTCAATGGGCCAGAGCAATCTCCCTGAGATCAAGCCTATCCTTGAGATCAATCCAAAGCACGAAATAATCAAAAGCCTTGTTGACATGAAAGACGACTCATTATTTGAGGATATTACAAGACTACTCTTTGAACAGGCCTTAATGATCGAAGGAGTAGAAATAAAAGATACTCCCAATTTTGTTAAAAGGATAAATGCGATCATGGGGAAAGCATTGAAACAATAAACCCGGCACTCCCTCCTGCGGCCGCTCTGTACATTCAGACGGCCGTATCACTCTTCTTTTTTATGAAATTACCCCTTCCCCTCCGTTTCAATACCGTGACAAAATCCTTCCAGCAGGCTCTTATGATGCCTTCTCCTCCGTTCCGGATTCGCCTCCGCTCCGTTTCAAAGTCGTCCTTAAAAAGAAATCCCTTACACCATGTCCCAGATTAAAAATCTCCCGCAATAACAATTCACCTATTCCTGAACCTGGAATATGTAACTTTCAAAATGGAATCTGCTTCCGGTTCCCGAGCGCAGCCGAGGGATCCACTCCGTTTTACCTCCGTACCTCCTTCGTATAGGCGTCGTCCAGTCGCCTTTAAAAAAGGCGCTTGTCCTTTATTAGTCAAAACTAACTTACCCCTTCTCTTTCACAAACCCCGCACCTGAGGCCAGGTTTCCCATAAAGCCGCAATATATTTAAAAAATTCAGTTGACACTATTTTCAACAACAGATTAATAGTTACAGGTTTTACGTGTAATGACATCCAAAAAAGAGTTGTAACTTTAAGGTTCATTGCTTAGTATATCATATATGGTGGCTGTAGCTCAGCTGGTAGAGCACAGGATTGTGGCTCCTGTTGCCGCGGGTTCAAGTCCCGTCAGCCACCCATTCCTACTCCCATTTTATATCTGTTTTTCTAAATTTTGTAGATTATTATATTTTATTATACGATATTATGATAAAACAGGTATTAAATAAAATTATATGTTAATAAAGAAATTTAATATTTCTAGATTTGTACATGCAGCTTCTTTTTTACAAAAAAATTCCCACGCCAGCAACTACATGAAACTGCTCAAGTTATTTTTTTTTGCTGATAGATATCATATAAGAAATTATGGTACTCTTCTCACGTTCGATAATTATGTTGCTTTGCCTTACGGGACTGTCGGTTCACAATCAAAAGATATATTAACGAAAAATCCGTTTTATTATGAAAATATTTTATTCGAAGATAAAAAATATTTAAACGAAAACATTAAAGCGACTTCAACTTACGATATTTCAATACATATAGATTTAGACAAAAGCCCATTCCTTAAAAAGTATTTAACCTGCGATCCCTTCCGGGAAGATCCTGATTTTCTATTACTACAAAAAGAGGATTATCTTAAATCTTCCGAAACATGCTTGTAGATAACCAGGACTCCACTTCAGGTATAAAGTGTGCCAGCCCCTCAAGCACGCCTGCAGAGTAATTCCCGTTCATACCGAGAAACCCGCCTCTGGCGAAGTAAAGCATGTCCTGAATGCCTTTATCGCGTGTAACTTTTTCAGCTTCAGCGCGCACATCAGGGCTTGCGTTTCGTACAAGTACAGACTGCAGGCCGCTTGTCAATACAGGCAGGTCATTGCCGCTGTCCCCGGCAAACACTGTGTGCTTCTCAGTAAAATCCCTGTTCTGCATTATAAACCTGATAGCATGGTATTTGGTCGCGTTCTCCGGCAGAACGTCCAGAAGCCCCTTATGCTTTTCCTCATCAACGCTCCAGATGAGACTTGAGCGTATACCTTCCGGGTGCAGGCGCTTTTGCATTTTTTCAACAAGTTTACGGTGATCCGTATCCTCCGCTGCGTAATAGCTCAATTTGAATTTGTTCTGCTTTTCGGGTTCCTGCAGTTCCAGTTCATCCATGTCCCGGAAAAGCCCGGCGATCTGGTCATGAGTGCGCCCTTTCCAGTCAGGCGCGATCTGCTTTTCCCATTCTGTCCATGAGCCCCACTGGCCCTCCGTTATCTGATAAATAGTAGCGCCTACATCTCCTACTGCAAAATCAGGTACAGGAATACCGTACTCTTTTATTGCGCTTTTCAGCAGCCCGAGATGGCGGCCGCTTACGTAGACCAGTGTGACTTCAGGCCGCCCGGATACCGCATGCAAAAGTTCCCTGGCCCCGGGTGATTCGTCCTGAGCCCCGTTCGGCAGTATCGTACGGTCCAGATCGCTGCATAATAAAATTCTGTTGATCATTATTCCCCTCCTTTAAGCAATGACTTGCCTTTTAAGACTTGATGTCCGATCACGGCTGCCGCCGCGCTCCAGCCTTGATGCTGTGTGCCGCCTGCGGTAAATTCCCTGCCGTGCACATATTCCGGAAAACTCCAGTCCTCCCCGCCCATGCTTAGAGCATTGGCACGGTCAATACCCTGAACATAACGGCGCGCTTCGTCGATCCTGCCCCGGGCCGCCAGGTCTGCCGCGTAAAACGCCGTAACCATGGGCCAGAGTCCGCCGTTGTGATACTCATACGGCTGGTTTTTAAAAGTATAAGAAAAGCTCATTTGAAGTTCGGACCAGTCTTCGTCTACCGGTTTTATGACCGGGTGAAATGCCGGCAGCAAGGCTATTTCATCCGGTGTAATACTGCTTATATGCTCATCCACCAGCGCGCGCTGATTGTCATTTGCCACCCCGAGCAAAGAAGTAAGCACATTGGCAAGGGAGTCAAAGCGATAACCGTACCCGGTAGGAGCAAAGAAAGACATCCAGTGGCGTCTCTCGTTTACAGGGGCCGAGTCTTTTCCTTTTCTATACAGCACTTCGTGATATACATCGTCCGGGATTCCGTCTCCGTCTGAAAACCAGTAATTATCCCGGATAAGGTGACTCAGCCGGCTGCTTCTTTCAAACAGACGATGATCGTCCGATCCGTGCACCGCTTTATGCATTTCACCGACCTCCCGCAGGCCCTGCAGGTAAAGAAGCTGGTCATATAGTACATAACCATGATGAATGTATTCATCAGCCCAGTCCCCGGTCTGGGGCACGTACAGCAGTCCGCGCGTATTGAATTCCCACGCTCCAAGCAGAAAGCGCACGCGCTCGACAACGGGCAGTATGGAATCGAGGAAATCCTCATCCCCTGTGCTTCTCCAGTACTGGCCACAGCCAATAAGGAACCACAGGTCCGCGTCCACCCTGCCTGCTGTACCGCCGTAGCTAATCCTGTCAGTGCCGGTGTCGACATTGCTCGGTATTTCTCCGTGAGTCCCCTGGTGCGCTGCAAGGGTGAGGAGTGTCCTGCGGAATGCCTGTACAAGGTCATGATTGCCGTCCAGAAGAGCAGCAAGTCCGATGATGACGCCGTCGCGCGCCCATACCCTGCGGTAGTTGTCCCTGGTTGTGGGGCTTGCGAAAAACCCGTCGGGCGTACTGCAGCTTTTCAGGAGGTCTATGGCGCGAACATATCCTTCCTCTTTTATTGTTTCCTGCTTTTTCTGCGTATTATCCTGTGACTGAATGTTTTTCATTATAATACTCCGTAACGTTATACCATTTTCTTTCTCAGCAGTTGAGCGTTGACAGCAACAATAACAGTGCTCAGGCTCATCATAACTGCGCCCATTGCAGGATTGATGATAACACCTGCATCGCATAAAACTCCTGAATCTAAGAGAATAGTTATCAGATTATAGCCATGATGAATAGTTAAAAATACCTTTTATTTGGTATATTTAATGCCTATAACCATTAAAACAGGTACTTTTTATATACTGTGATCAAACCCGCATGTTAAAATTGACGCCATCTATATAAATGTATTTTATATCAAGATCGTATAAAGGGCGGTTTTTCCATGCTTCTATGCCTGTTAACAGTTCTTTATTGACGCTTATTACTTCTGATGCGGATATTATCCTGCACAATAAATTCTTTAAAATCAGTGATATGCCTCTGGCGGATAATCCGGATAAAAACAGCAGCGTCTGGCTGAAATTCGATGTTAAAAATTTAAAAATTTTTTTTAGCACTCTATTTCTTGTAAGGCCCAAGAAATTTATAGCCATTAAAATGAATCAGATGTGATGGATTATCGGCTATCCAGACTTCTGTTTCCCAAGCTATATCCGAAAGGTATTTACCCATTACAGATTTATTTGGGAAGGCAGTAACATAAATTTTATCTGCGTTAATATTTTTAAAGAGTTTTTCGAGTTCATTATGACGTTTACTGTTAACAGGCCCGTGACTTGTTACTGATTCTATTAATATTAGCCACTTTTTCTCCGGATGAAATAATATTACATCGGGCATTTTCCCGTGTTCGTCGACATCAATTCCTAATGATTCAGCCATTTCTTTATCATAATATCCCCACTTGTCGCCGGTATCTCCTATATAAAGCAAATTACTTCCCGGAACAAAACCAGCTGAAAATCTTTCCACAATACTTTTTATTAATTCGTTGTGCTCTCCGGGAGATAATTTAATTTCCATTCCTTTTTTAATTTTTACCGGTATCATTTGCATTTTTCTTATTAATGCATAACGTTCAGATAACGCCTTATTGTTTTTAAGAAATTTTTTAAGTAGAGTTTTATATTTACGGGTTTTATAATTTTTAATTACATTATAGGCTTCAGGAGATATTTGATAAACTGCTTTCGGGCTGTTTACCGGTCTTTTCGGATCATCCGGATTATAAAGCGCAATACCAGCTTCTACAAGCTGGTGCATACTGAACCTACGGAATGTCTCTCTTGTGTTAGGAGCGTATTTTTTTTTATAATATTTCTTAGCAAAATCCATAATCGGCGTGATTCCTATCAATGGCTGCTCTATTAAATTAAAATTATTATCAGGCTTAAGATTAGTTAATGCCAGCAAACAGAGTGCTGTTCTGTCATTCAATTGACTTCTTGGCATTTTAAAATCTTTAAGTATTTGGAGAGCTTCTTTTATATTATTATCCATTTTTGATCTCTGAGTTGATTAACTCGTCAGTTATATCGTACGATAATGAAGTATTTTTAAATTTCATGCCGATGTTTATCAGTTGTTCTGCTGTTGGATACATTACGTTTTTTAAATCAGTTGAGTTTACCTGCGTATGTCCGCTGAATTCTCTGAATTTGTTGTCAAAATATGTTGAATTATAAAAAGCCAGTAACCCGTATGCAAGGTCAATCGGCAGCCCGTTTTTAGCGGTATGCACTATATTCAAATGATTTTCTATTGCGAAATAATCATCTTTAAAATCGTTTTCAAGTATTATCGATGCAACGACTCGTCTTTTTTCTTCTTTTGATGAGAATCTTCTTATCAGAATGTAATTGCCCTTCGGGAAAAGTGATTTTCTAATATCCTCGCGTTCCGGTTTTATTGCATTTGGTTTTTTACCTGCTACAGGCCAGTTAAGGCGCATATTTTTTAGATGCATAGGATATATAAGCGGAACACATGTATTTGTATATTCCTTTTGTAAATATTCTTTGGATCTGAAGTCAACTACAGGCCCTGTCGATATGGATATTCCCAGATCAGATGCCTTTGTAAAGAAAGTGTATCCGGTATATTCATTACTTTTAGGTATTGAAATAAACAGCTGTTCGTTGTCTGAATTTACAATTTTACCTTTATATTCATATTCGTTATAATTGGCAAATGATGCATCATCTGAAGTACTTATAACAACATCAGATTCTTCTTTGCTTTTGTGAAGAAGCAGGATAATATTTTCCTGTAATACAGATTCTTCCTTAAATGAGTCTTTCCTTGAATTAAATAGATGTATCCTTCGAATTTTTGTTTCTTTTAACAACAGTTTTCTAAATGGAAGATAATATAATCCGTTACAAAAACTTCTTGGTATGATTGCTGATACATATCCGTTCTTGTTGAGTTGTAGTATAGAGAGCGATAAGAATGCGGTGTAATAGTTTACTGTTTCTACACCAACATTTCTCAAATGTAATCTGGCTGCTGAATTGCTTTTTAATTTTTTATATGGAGGATTCATTATTATGTGTGTATAATCACAATTACAGTTGAAACCGATATTAAATGCTGACTCCTGAATATAATCATTTTCTATTATATTTATCGTTACATTTTTTTTATTTTTATATTCAGCAAATGTATTAAATAAAGAAGGTAGAATTGTCTTGTCTATTTCATAGCAATCAAGTTGTATTTTTGCTTCAGGTTGTTTTGATAATATCCTTGCAACGAGTGCGGATGATAGAGTTCCGAGTCCTGCGCCGGGATCAAGTATTTTGTAGGTTTGATCTTTACATAATGGCAGCATCTTAGACATGAATTCGGCAATAGTGTACGGGGTAATGTATTGTCCGAATACTTCTTTGTGTTTTTTAGAAGAATGTAATATTCTTTCTATTCTTATAGTTTCTAATTTTGCTGTCGGAGTCATGGGAGCGATATTAAATTACTACATAATGAATGACAATGATTTTTTATTATCTAATTTGGTAATATGATACATATGTATTGGATTTGGCACTGTCAAATTTATTGTGTATATTTTTCAAGAGTTGGAAGATTTTTTATTCCCAATGGTGCTGATTTCCAGGTTAATTTTATTTTTAATGCTATAAAATTTAGGAAGCTGTAAGTCGACTCCTCATCCACTGTGGATATTATCCTGCGCAATAAATTCTTTGAAATCTGTGATATGCTTCTGGCGGATAATCCGGATAAAAAAATAAGAACAATATCTTTTTCAAGGGCCTAATCGTACCTTTCGTATTTCCTTACGAGTTTGGACGAATATTCCCCTTTACGGTTCCCGGGTATTTTTATATTAAGAGTACCTGCTTTCTTTACCGTACAGCTACGTTTATAGCTCC
>CAZVYR010000105.1:1640-11060 GCA_964631555.1 uncultured Leptospirales bacterium | reverse complement strand
CTGAGATGAGTATTGATTTTCATAAAAAGATATGCAGGGAGAGCTTTGCAAATTTCGGTAAAACTGCAATGGAATTCCTTCAGCTCAGAAATTTCAATGATAATTTCATGCGGCGCTATATAAGAGTAGATGGCGAGGAGCATGTTAGTAAGGCCCTGGAAAATGGGAAGGGTATTGTTGGTATTTGCCCGCACCTGGGGAACTGGGAATTTGTTGCAGCATATACCGGCATGAAGGGATACCCACTGTCAGTTATCATGAAGAGACAATCAAATCCTTATGTTAATAGATTGATAGAGAGAATAAGGGGAGGCCTTAAAATGGGCCTGATATATAAGACTGGATCGGGACTGGCTGTTTCACGGGCTTTAAAGGAAAACAAGATAGTCGCATTTGTAGCTGACCAGGACGCAGGGAAAAACGGCATTTTTGTGGATTTTTTCGGCAGGCCTGCTTCAACTGCACAGGGGCCAGTACGCTTTGCACTTTCGCGCAAAAGCCAGATTTTAATATTTACAGGGATCAGAAGGGAGAAAGGTAAATTCAACCTGATTGTATCGCCTCTTTCCGGATTTGATTATGATACGCGGAATAAGGAAGATGCGCTTATAATGAATACCGGGCTTTGGGTAAAAAAGATTGAAGAACAAATAAAAGAATACCCGGGCCAGTATTTCTGGATGCACAGAAGATGGAAAAGCAGGGAATTATAGAAATATACCTATAGTTTTCATTATACACTTACCTTTGACAGCGGATAGTATCCTGCGGGTGCAGGGCCGGAATTGATTCCTGAGCTAAAAATATCATATCATATTTAACCTGCCGGTTATTTTTGTTATATTAGTAATAATAAAATATTGACACAGGAATCGGATTTTCATAAGTCCTGTGTGTAGAAAATATGCTGATATAATATACAGGGAAAAATTAATGTCTGAAAAAATATATCTTATTCTTGAAGACGGGACTAAATTTGAAGGATCCAGCTTCGGATATGATGCCGAAAGCCTGGGAGAGGTTGTTTTTAATACTTCGATGAGCGGTTACCAGGAGGTGCTTACCGATCCGTCATACAGCGGCCAGATTGTCACAATGACTTACCCGATGATCGGGAATTACGGCGTTAACAAAGAAGACGTTGAATCAGGAAAGGTCCAGGTGGCAGGGTTCGTTGTAAAGGAATACAGCAAGCATTACTCCAATTACAGGGCTGTAATGAGCCTTTCGGATTATCTTAAAGAAGCAAAGATTGCAGCGATTGAGGGAGTTGATACTAGAAAACTTACAAGGCATATACGGGATAAAGGCGCACTCAGGGGGGGGATATTCCTTGATGAGAAAGGCGCGGTTGATAAGCTTCTCGCATATCCTAAAATGGAGGGCCTTGACCTGGCAAGCGGTGTGGCATGTACCGAGCCGTATGATTTCAGCGATGAAGACGATAAACCCCGAATAGCAGTGTTTGACTTCGGAGTAAAGACAAATATACTGCGTATTTTAAGCAGCCTGGGATTTTCAGTGAGGGTATATCCGGGGAAGTCTCCATTGAAGAATGTTTTAAAGGACAAGGTGAAGGGAGTATTCTTATCCAACGGGCCGGGCGATCCTGATGCTATTCCGTATGCTCCTGAGCTTGTGCGGGATATTGTAACTGAGGAGATACCGTGTTTCGGTATATGTCTCGGGCATCAGCTTGCAGCAGTTGGCCTTGGCGGCAGGACATACAAACTGAAGTTCGGGCACAGGGGAGCCAATCAGCCTGTCATGAATAAGCTGACAGGTAAAGTGGAGATCTCGTCCCAGAATCACGGTTTCGCAGTGGATTATGAATCCATGAAGAATAATCCTGATATAGAGCTTACGCATATAAATCTTAATGATAATACTGTTGAGGGGCTGAGGCACAGAAAAGCCCCGATATTTTCAGTTCAATATCACCCGGAAGCAAGCCCTGGGCCGCATGACTCAAGGTACCTGTTCGACAGGTTTCGAGAACTGGTGATGGGGAAAAAATAGGTTCCATGTTCCAGGTTCAAGGAGAGATGAATTGTAATAATGATTGTCTTTGAACTTTGAACTTTGAACCTGGAACATGGAACTTATTTTTGAGGACGGCTTTGAAACGGAGTGGAAGCGACTCTGAGACGGAGGGGAAACGGAGGGGAAACGGAGGGGATAAAATTTAATTCCGGGTATATTATTATATCGCGAATAACTTTCTGTAACTCCTGCTGGTTTCCAGCAATTCTTTGTGTGTTCCGCTGTCTGCAATGGCGCCGTTTTTAATATAATAAACGATCCGGGCATATTGAATAGTTGAGGGCCTGTGGCTTACTATTATTGAGGTTCTGTTCCTGAAGAGAAACGCGAGGGAATCCTGTACCAGCTTTTCGGATTCCGAGTCCAGAGCTGAAGTAGCTTCATCGAACAGGATGATCTCAGGATCGGCGAGTATTGCTCTTGCTATTGATATTCTCTGTCTTTCTCCGCCTGAAAGCAGGACTCCTCTTTCACCGACTATTGTATCGTAACCGTTGGGCAGCCCGGATATAAATTCATGCGCGTGCGCGGTCTTTGATGCTGAAATTACTTTATCCATTTCTATGTCTTTCCCGCAGGCCAGGTTTTCCAGTATTGTTCCGTGAAACAAAAAGACGTCCTGGGTTACATACGCGATTTTACCTCTGATCCAGCTCAAAGAGAGGTCTTTCGCGGGTATGCCGTCAAAGGTAATTTCGCCGGATGACGGTGAATAGAAAGCTGTGATCAGGTTAAGCAGGGTCGATTTCCCGGACCCGGAAATACCAACTATTCCAATGGTCTTTCCTTTCGGCAACCTGATATTGATATTATTCAGTACATTTTCTTTGTTATATTTAAAAGACAGGTTTTTAAATTCTATACTTCTTGTAAATGTTCCGTTTTCCCCTGTGTATAAGTCTTCTGTTTCCGATGAGTATATTTTTTTAATCCTTTCCAGTGCTGCTTCCCCGGCCTTTGTTCCGTTGATTGCTTCCGAAATATTTTTAACAGGTTCAAAGAGATTTAATACAATAAGAATAAGGAATAAAAATTCTCCGGTTGTGGTTTTCCCGTGAATGATCTGGTATCCTCCGAAGAGAAACAGGCCGATAACGGCAATTGATCCGAGGAGTTCAACAAGAGACGAGTTCAGATTCTGGTATATTTTGCGCCTTAATTCTCTTGTGAATATTTTGTTATTAATGATACCGAACTTTTCATCTTCTAAAGCTTCCATATTGAAGGATTTTATGACTTTTATTCCGGTGAATGTCTCCTGGAGATGAGAACTGATATCCGCGTAATTTTCCTGTATTATCCTGGTATATCTTTTTACAAGATTTCCCATTACTGCTATGGGAATATAGATTAACGGTATCCCGATAAGAATAAAAAGCACCAGTTTCCAGTTAATATATAACAGTATTATTATATTTGTCGCGAGGAGTATTATTCCTGCTATTAAATCATATATATTGGTACTCAGCGCAGAGGTAAGCGGTGTAACGTCGTTGGTCAGCCTTGAAATTAATTCCCCGCTGCGGTTTTTATGAAAAAACGTGAACGGGAGTTTTACTATATGTGAGAAAAGATCATTTCTCATGTTCAGGACAGCCTTGTTCCCAGCAAGTGAAAAAAGAAATTTGCCGATGAGGTCAAAGAGGCTTCTGAGTATGATCAGGGGAATTATGGCTAATGATATTTTTATCAGTATTTTTTCTTTTGAGTCAGAGGATATATACGCGTTTATTTTTTGTTTGAGCTTAACCCGGATTGACGTGACCTTTTCAGCAAGTGTAAGGCCGGTCTTTTGCAGCAGCTTCTCTTCGTGCTTTGAAATTGTCAGTACTGTATCTTTTGAGCTGCCCGTAAGTGTGTCGAATATTGGCACTACGGAATATATGGTTATGCTGTTGGATATTGAGAACAGGAACGCGAAGATTCCTGCTGTTATCAGCATGAATTTATAGGGTAATACGTACTTGAGTAATCCGGATATTCCTCGCACTGTTATTTATCCTGTTTTGTATTGAATTGTATGTCGTACAGATTCCTGTAAATGCCTTTCTTATTAAGCAGTTCTTTATGGGTGCCCATTTCAACTATAGAAGAATCTTCAAGGACTATTATAAGATCCGCTTTGATTATTGTAGACAGTCTGTGCGCAATTACAAAGGACGTTCTGTTTATCATCAGCTTTTCCAGAGCGTTCTGGACGTATCTCTCTGATTCGGTATCGAGCGATGAAGTGGCTTCATCAAAGATCAGAATAGGGGGATTGCGCAGTATTGCCCTGGCTATGGCAATCCGCTGTCTTTCTCCGCCTGAGAGCATGATCCCTTTTTCCCCGATCATGGAATTATATGCTTCAGGCATTTTCATGATAAAGTCATGAGCGTTTGCAGTTTTGGCTGCTTTTGTTATTTTATCAGGGCTGATCTCTTTTCTTCCATACGCTATATTCTCGGCGATTGTGCCGTTAAAGAGAAATATATCCTGGGTAACAATTCCTATGGAGTTCCTTACGGTTCTTAAGGGGAGGGACGCGATATCAATATTATCGATAGTAATACGTCCCTGTGTGGGTTTGTAAAACCGCGCCAGCAGATCCATAAGTGTGCTTTTGCCAACTCCGCTTCTCCCTACGATCGCGGTTGATGTGCCGGCCTTTACAGAGAAGTTAATATCCTTCAGGACGTTTTTCTTTGAAGAATCGTATTTAAAATATAAATTATCAAAGCGTATTTCCTTGTTTGGAATAATGATCTCTTTTCCAGGGGATTCGCGGGCATCAATTGCATGAACAGGCTCTTTATTCCCGAATAATTCGTGTTCTCTTTGGGTGTCTATGATCTCGAACAGCAGCACTCCGGCTGCTTCGGCCTGTTTTACCTGGTTGTTCATGTTAGCTATTTGTTTTACGGGATTCATAAGAAAAAGGAACGTTAATACAAAGAAGAGAAATTCACCGGTGGTATATTCGCCTGAAAGTATCTTTGTTCCTCCGTAGATAAAGAGAAAGACAACAAAGAAGGACGCGATTATTTCAATGATATGCGGCCTGGCTGCGTCAATAAGGGATTTTTTTACTTTTTTTATGAATAGTTTCCACGCGTTTTTATTGAATCTTTTTGCCTGGAAATCTTCCATTTGGAATGCTTTTATTATTTTGATTCCGTCTGTTGTTTCGTGAATGATGGAAGATAGTTCGGACACCTTTTCCTGCTCGATTTTACTGTACCGGCGGAACGCGCGTCCCATGAATATTATGGGTACTGTTGTTATTATGAGAGCTAACAGCGCGAGCGTGGTTAAAGCCGGATTAAGATAAAACAGGAGGCCGAGGTGTGTGATTACAATAAAAGTATTAATGATAAATTTTCTTAATTGATGACTTAATACTCCGGAGATCATCCCTGTGTTGTAAATTATTTTTGAAATGAGGTCACCTGTTTTTTTTCTGTGAAAAAAAGATACCGGGACCTGCAGAAGCGACCTGTATAATGACTGCCTCAGATCGCGCAGTGCGCCGTATCCGGAGTATTCAATGAAATATATTGACAATAGTTCAAGGATTATTCTCGCGATTATAATAAAGAAAAGAAAAATAAATAAATATACCAGGAAAGTAAATTTATCTATTTTCTTAATTAAATTGTTTATATAATTTACCGCGTTATTCCGGATTTTGATAAACCTTTCTTTCAGGCTTCCCGGTTCTTTTTTTTCACCTGCCGCGGTATTTTTTTTTAATTCGATCTGATATGCCCCCTGCCCCGGTGAAAGGGTGTCGAATATGGGGACTACGCTGTAAAGGGTTATACCGTTTGTTATTGAAAAGAGAAGGGCAAAGAATGAACCGATCAGGAACTGTTTTTTATATGGCAGGATGAAACTAAGTATTCTTGTAAAAACGTGTTTCTTCAATTCTATTATTTCTCCGGCACAAAAAAGCACTTGTAATGGAAATCATTTAAAAAGTTTAGGGTGAGGGATTGGAGTGGCAATTACAGACGTTATTTGCAATCGGGAAACGGTTAATTGTGTCTGTAATCACTGAACTACGTTACTCAGGTAAAGAAATTGTATTGACAGGCAATATTTTTAACAAGATAGTATTTTTTGCCAGTGTCAAACGGAATATGACGGTTCTTTTTTTACAAGTATCTCCTTTATTTTGGAATCCCCTGCGGAAAAATAGACGATATGTGATTCAAGAATTTTAAATTCACTCATAAGCTGGATAAAATCATCGTCAAAATTACTATCTAATAAATCTATCTCATTGAGTTGATTCTTCTCAATTATTATTGCTTTCATTTGGCACCCTGATAATATTAGTTATTTGAGAAATTCAATAAATATGATTTTAACTTTTAAGGCAACAAAATAAACAGGAATTGTTTTTTTGTCCACACTTTTAATCTTTATTTCAGAAAATTGTTGTCTGGTATATTTTTATTTTCGGCAAACCGGGAGGTTTTATGAGAGTAAAACAGCCTGTGGTGATGCCGGAATACCGGATACTCTTATATACAATTAAGAAACGGATTTAATCCGTTTTATGGAATGAAGGGGAAGCGAAGTATTTATAAAAAATCTTTTTAGGATTGACTTTTTGCTGTCATTTTTTATTTATATCATGCATGATTTTAAATGTGTTTGTTAAAATCCTCAGCAGGCGTGATCCTAAAGTCCGTTTTGGATAATTCATATAAAAGCAGATTAAATATTTAGAGCTGGATTGAAATGAGAAACTTAGTGGTGAATAGATTAGTTGTAATAATAATATCCTTATTAACTGTTTTTATTTTTTTCGCGGATTCTTCGGCGTATAAGACTTTTGAATTCACTACAGTAAGCGATGTGGTAAAAAAAGTTAAGAAGAATTTTTCTGAACTGGATTCATATCAGGCAAATTTTAAGATTATATCTGAGAAGTTAGGGACTAAAACCTATAAGAGCGGTGTAATTAAATATAAGGCATCCAATAAATTGCTGGTTGAGTTTAATAATCCGAAAGGCCAGAAAATAATTTCGGACGGCAAGAAGATGTGGATATATATTCCTTCAATGAATGTTGTGGCAGAGCAGGATTTGAAATCAGACTCTGATTCTTTTTTTTCTACTGGAACAACGAGCGGTTTGAAAAGGTTGTTCTCCAAGTATCATTATAAGTTTGCATCAAAGACCCAGCCGGAAAAACAGGACGATGGTTCTAACCAGTATACTCTTTTTTTAAAGCAAATGGAAACAAGGAGCGGATTCCGCTCAATCAAGTTATGGATTTCGGAGAATTTTTTTATTACCAGGGCTTTTGGTGAAAGCACAACAGGAAAATCTCTTGAAATCGATTTCAGTAATATTAAAACTAATATTGTTCTACCCAATGACATTTTTCAATTTGATATTCCCCCAAAGGCTAGAATAATTAAAAATCCCATGTTATCTGAGGAGTAAAATAGAAGTGGAAAAGATCGGAGAAAGACTGAAAAATGCCCGTGAGCTGAAAAAGCTTACGATAAAGGATATTTCGAAAGAAACCAATATCAGTTCCAAATACCTGGAAGCTCTTGAGGCTGAGGAATTTGAGAAGATTCCGGGTGAAACGTATCTCCTGGGTTTTTTACGGGCTTACGCGGAGTTTTTAAAACTGGATGGAGACGAGATTGTTCAGGGTTATAAAGGCTATAAGATTGGTGAAAGCGCAACCCCTATTGAAGAGCTGACCAGGCCTACGGGGCCGATCGCTTCCCTGTCGATTCCTAATCTTTTTAATAAGCATCAGAATGTCATTTTTATTTTAGGCGGAATAGTGGTTCTTATTATTGCCATCTGGTTTTTTTCAGGGATTATATCAAATGATATTGAGATCAAGGGTGATGATTCAGTGGCAACTCTCAAAGAGGAATATTCTGCAGATAAAAAGAATCTGAATATTCGTAATTTGATGCTGACTGATGATAAGGGCTATGTATTGGTTTATGAAAATGAATCGGTGCAGTTTCTCGTTGACAATAAAGAGGTTATGTTTCTTCTTAAAGACATTAAAGAAAATTCAGCGATCATTGAAATAATGCCTGGGAACAGGTACGAGACAATCGAGATAGAAAAGCCGAAAATAGTAGCGTTAAAGGATTTTCAGAGAGAGATAATTTTCACTTTAAAAAGCCTTACTGAGAACAGGGCCAAGATATTTGTTATGCTCGGCGAGAAAGCCGGTGTTCAGGAAGAGAAGCTCCAGGCTGTAAATACTTCTGATGATTCAGCCAGCCAGGTGATCGCTCAAAATAAAAAGAACCTGAAAATAGTTTTTGAAGCGGAATTTACGCGAAAGACTTATCTTGAGCTTTACCTTGACGGCATGCAAAAGAAAAAGGGTATTATTCCAGCGGGTGTGACGGAAAGATGGGAGGCAAATGAGTATATTCAGTTGAAAATCGGAAACGCAGGCGGGTTGAATGCTATTATCAATGGAAAATCCTACACTTTCGGCCTGCCCGGGCAAGTTGTCAATAAGATCATTACGTGGCAAAAGGACGTTAAAAACCCCAATTTATACCATATTATAATAAAGGACTGGTAGAGAATAATATATTCAACAGGTTCCTATTATAAATCCTGAACCTGAAATATTATCTGCATTTGAAAGGAGTGTCAAGATTGTTTAAAAACTTAATCCGGAATCTTTTTTTTAACATTCCGAATTTAATAACTATATTACGGATTGTTTTAATCCCGTTATTTTTATATCTCATCTTCATCGCGAAAGTTGAAGAAAGGATATGGGCACTGGTTGTTTTCATAATTGCCGCTTTAACTGATGCTCTTGACGGCTGGAGTGCCCGTAAATTGGGCAGGGAGACTGACCTGGGGAGGTTTCTCGATCCCCTGGCCGATAAATTTCTTGTGATAGCTACGATTATTGCCTTTCTTATTCTTGATCCTCTTATACCTTTATGGATGGTGCTTATTATTGTGTTAAGGGAGATATTGTTAACTGCTATGCGGTATCTTGCTATCAGAAGGAAATCAACACTCAGGACCACAAAATTCGGTAAGGTAAAAACAGCTTTTCAAATGGTTTCGATTATAGTGGTAATTATGGTATTAATCGTCAGGAGTTCGGTTGTCAATTCGGTTATTCATACTTCCAGCGATGATATAATGAAATTTAATAAGGTTTATGAAATATATAATTCGAATATTGCCGATAAATGGCTTATCATCGGACCTTATTGTCTGATGGCCATTGTAACTTTAATAACCGCTCTCTCAGGTATTCGTTATATTATTACCAACAGGCACCTGTTTTTATCCGGTGTAGTTATTAAGTTCGTTTTTTTTTTATTTTGTGTTGTTAAATTTTTATATTTAGGTGTTTTTATTATGTTT
>CAZVYR010000105.1:0-1630 GCA_964631555.1 uncultured Leptospirales bacterium | reverse complement strand
TATATTATTACCAACAGGCACCTGTTTATACCCGCAGGCCTGAAAAAGGACGATTGATTAATCTGATGTGGTGGAAAAGATTACTCTTTACCGGTTTTTATTCAGGCTATTCTCCGGTTGCTCCGGGTACTGCTGGAACACTATTAGCCCTGATCATTTATGTTGCCGAATACCTTATATTCGGGCAACATGCACTGATATGTAATCTTGTAATTGTTCTTTTGTTACTGTATCCGGCAGTTAAGCTGGGGGATATCGGGGAGATATTTTTCGGCCACAAGGATCCTCAGCAGATAGTACTGGATGAGATGATGGGATACTGGATATCTTTGTTGTTTTTCCCTTTTAGCTGGAATATTTTAATTCTTGCTTTCCTGCTTTTTCGGGCTTTCGATATTGTAAAACCATATCCAATTAAAAGAATGGAAAACTTCCGCGGCGGATTCGGGATCATGATCGATGATTACATAAGCGGCGTGTACACAAATATCATAATAAGAATTATTATTTTTATAGCCGGGTTAAACGGTATCAATCTTTTTAAATATTAAGCTATGTCCATTGATAGAAATTATCTTTTTAATAAAAATAAGTTGAATTACGTGAGGGGCGAGAAGCCGGATGTGGATTGTATATTATGCGCTATAGCCAGCCGGTCTCCGGAAGTAAATAACCTGGAGATTTACAGGACTGACCGGTTTGTGGTATCAATAAATCTTTATCCTTATAATCCGGGTCATGTAATGATTTTCCCGGTAAGGCATGTTGAGAAGTATTCTGACATAACGGATGAAGAGGCGCTTGAGATGCATCATCTTACTGTAAAGACGATCTCTGTCTTGAAAGATGAATATAATCCTGCGGGTTATAATATCGGGTGCAATCTCGGTAACGGCAGCGGAGCGAGTATCCCTCATATTCATCAGCACATTGTGCCCAGGTACGGCAATGAAGCCGGTTTTATTGATGCTATCGCTGGAACAAGGTTGTTTGTTGTTGATCCTGTAGAAATGATGAAGAGTTTAAGAGAGAGATTCAACGTCATAAAATAAGAGGATCCAAATGAATAAAGAATTCTTTGAAAAATCCTTAAATAAAGGCTTCAATAAAAGCATATCTAAAGCAATAATTTATTTTTTTATTCTTCTTTTCTCTTCTTTATGGGCGTGCAAAGCTGATTCCTGGAAGGATTTTTTTACTCTGGGCTCTGTGAAAGCCGTGAAAGACAAGTCTGTTGAGGAACTGGAAGAAAAGGCGAAAAAATATGAAAGCCAGATGAACAAGAAGGTTGACTCAGCGGACAGTCTTGGAATAATTTACCAGGAACTGGGCGACAAATATCTTGAAAGGATGTCCTGGACTTCTGCTATTGACTCATATGAGAAAGCAATAGGCTACGGCAGGAGTTCACCTCTAGTTCATTATTCTCTTGCCGTGGCATACGCGAACAGGGGCAGAACAACCTTGTCTGAACGTGATGTTGAAAAAGCGGAACAGCATTATAAGATGGCTATACAGCTTTCACCTGATTTTTATGATGCTATTTACGGCCTGGGTATTTTATACGCGTACGCAAAGAATGACAGGGAAAAAGGGATTGAAATAATTTCGGACCTGGTTGCAAGAAACA
>CAZVYR010000104.1:0-11112 GCA_964631555.1 uncultured Leptospirales bacterium | reverse complement strand
TTAAACATTTCTAACGATTGCATTACGATTGATGCTTCTTTTATCGTATTAACAAAATTTATTTAAAAATGCTTTTTCCATTTACTCTTTTATTTTCTTGTTTTGCTCCTGCTCTATATAAAGCAGTTTTAGCCATTTGAGCCTCGATTTGAGCCCTGGCAAAACTCGTCAGGGCATTTCCCCAAAGAACATTACTTTTTTTGTTATCCTTTACCAGGGAAGCATAAGCAGCTCTATCAATACCGATTGAATAAGAAGTCATCGAGTTGTCGAGCAGTTTTTGAACGTTAGTCAATACAACCTGTGTCAGATAAACAGGTTGAGGCGTCGTGTTCATTTCTTTTTCAAAGAGATCAGCAGCTTCCCAATAATACTTCAATGCGTCAGCATCTGCCTGATCGACAACTTCTTTGGGAACAGTTGCCAGCTTGATTTTTACATATTCTCCGGTGGCATAAGCTGGAATACCGTTTCCACTGGGAGTTCCGGTTGCCAGATAAGCGGTTAAATCAGCAGGGAAAAATATACTTTCACTGACCGAAGTATGATCATTTGACAAGAATGGAACCCCCGGATTATTTCGATGCCAGGTACTTTTACTTTTTTCATACCAATCGTCTGATGAAAGAATTCTTTTTGCAAATTCAAAATCGACAGAACCTGGCCTGGCGTTTTTTAGATACTGGAAAACCGTATCATATCTTTGAAAAGTGCCTATGTGAACTAACCAGGGTGGATTAAAGGAGACCATACCAGGATCAATTAAATGGTTTGTTTGAACCAGAAATCCATTTCCACCGGCGGGAGCCCTTTTGGCATAGGTCTTTGAATTAGTTTCAAATGCCTCAATACCTTTTGCATCGCTAAAAATGAAGCCACCTGTAACACCTCCTCTGGGCGTATTTTTAATATAATTTATAGCTTCAGTTCGTGAGGGTGCTAATTGCGCCAAATAGTGAAAATAGACTTCGGTAAGTCCCCAAGAAGGTTTGTCAGTAAGAATAGCAGTCATAGTCCAGGCTAGCCCGTTGCTGTTCATCGCGCTGTTTGCGTTTACTCTGCCGGCGTACGTCTGAGAAACGAAGCTATATCCGGTCTTCGGAAAGGCGATTAATATAATGTTGTCCATCATCTCGGTTCCGGCCATTTGGGTAATCGCGTGGAGAGGTTTACCGTCCGGTGTCGATTTTCCTGCGGCGGCAAAACTATTGCAGGAATGATATGACAGCATTGATTGTTCAATAGTTTTTCCTGTGCCGCTTTCCTCCAAATTTGCAATACCGGAGGGATAGGTATTGGTGGGTCTTGACCAAAGTTCTGTTGGGTAAACCATAATTAATATAAGTTCATCATAATTCACTGTATAACCCATGTTATCACATCCTTGTTTAATACCATCTAACCATTCTTTCAAGGTTGGATCGTGTTGGACTAAAAAGTGATTCCAGGCATGCATATCAGTAGTGACGGTTTCTTCCCCTCCTTTTACTTTACTATAAAGTTTGCTTTTAAAAATAGCGAGATTGTGAATAATCGCTGGCGCTGCTTGCTCACCATATTCTATACCCATTTCGTAATTGCTACCCGAGACCACAACAACCTGCGGGAATCCCGTGGATACATAAGGTTCAGGAATATTGTTCGTATTAAGTCCCGGTTTGGCACAACCAGGTTGAAGAAACAGAATTAGACAAATACTGAGCAAATAAGCCGAATAGACTAATAAACTGCGCTTCTTTTCCATGATTAAATCCTCCCATTTGTCAGAATGATTGAACATCACAAAAGATTGGCCAACAATTACATTTTCTTTGACAGGAAATAGAACTATTTGATCAATGATAGAAATTAAAATTGGATTTGTTAGTTCTTTTCAATTTCGAAAATTATTGGTAAGTCAATTTAAGCATACAATAAAAAAAAATGAAAGTATTGTAAATAACGGACATTCATAATTTTTTGAAGAAATTTATAATACTTTTCTATAATAATGATACTCACCTTTATTTAACTTTCCTGACCAAGTTTCTGCGATTATAGTTTTTACTTTCTATTTAGCAATTCATCACGTCGCAGGACGGGAACAAATTTAAAAGTAATTAATAAATGTTGTAAAATATCCTATTAGAAAATTTAGTTACTTAGAACTAATAATAATTAAGAAAAAATAAACCACTTAAGAAGATTGAGACGGTTTGATTAAAATATTCATTGACATTCGATTCAAATATTATTTATATAAATATTCATAATGCGCTTCGTTTAATATTTTCACCTTAGCTTGATATAAATTTTTATACCATACACATTGAAAGTTTTTCATTTAAAAATGTGAAAATTTAATAATCTGGTTTAAAATGGAAAACCTAAGACAGAAATATTTACTATGTGCAACAAATAAAAATACGTTTTGTTTCTCAAGCCCAGAGGTGAATCCTATAGGCAAAACAACTCCTCTCCCCAAGCCAATTCAACCTAATTTTCCTTATGGCAAGGGAAATTTCCATGCCGCATTTCCATCCGACAGATATAAAAATATTATAGCTTTTTATAGTCAGGTTCATGTAGTAAATAATTCTCCGCATTGGCGAACCATTTTTCCAGAGGGAAGGAACACGGCAATTGTCTTTCGCTGCGATTATCATAAGCCAGGAGCCTTTATTGTGGGAAATCCCACTCTCCCGCGAGAAGCGGAGTATGTCATTTCAGGAGGAGAATATTTTTTTGTTTTTTTATGTCCCTGCATGGGCTATGCTTTTTTCCCGTTACCGGCAACAGAACTTACAGACAAGTCTTTTCCGCTGGATGAAATAATGCCTGGGGAATCTGAAACCATTATTGAAAAAATAGTACGTGCGGTTACATTCCGGGAACGCGTTCGTGTCTTTGAAATTTTTATGGAAGGGTGCATGCCTCTGTTAAAAAAAATTCCGGATCAAGTTATCCATAATATTTTTACAACCCGCGGTATTGCCGGTTATATTCCAAATAAAAGTTCGGTAAGCTATAGCATTTATACTGATCGGCATATTCGCAGGCTGTACCGGAAATATATTGGGATGTCCCCAAAATTATATGCAGACATTCTCCGTCATCAAAAAACCTTAAGGATTTTAAATGCCAATCCTCACTATGATTTGAACGAATTAGCCTCTGAAGTTGATTATTACGATCAATCACATTTTATAAATAAATTTAAAAGATTTACCGGAATCACTCCGGCTCAATTTGTCCGTGATATAATCCAAGTAGAAAAATACGGGGTTCGTCCCTTATTTTGAAGGGATGGCCGAAATCATTACTCTTTATGATGGAGAATGGATAAATCCAGCCTCATTAATATTATCTTTGATCACAGGCAATCGTTAAAAAATAAAAAATGGTTGTTGACTTGCGTATAAAAAACACAGTTAATTAAACAATAATTTTCTTCTGAGTAACTACATTTTAAAATAACACATTTTACAGCCATTGTTAGTTACTTTAGGAGTTGTCCCCGCCCTGCGGGCGGGGTGGATTGCTAATTAGTAATTTAAGTTTAAGGAGGGTATTTCAAAATGGATCTTATTCAGGCTATAAAGGAAAGAAAAAGCATCAGGGCTTTCAAGAAGGACCAGGTGCCTCTTGACATGCTTAAAAATATTATAGAACAGGCGATGCGGGCCCCTTCATGGGCAAATACTCAGCCCTGGGAATTTGCGGTTGCCACCGGCGGGAAACTCAAAGCAATACAGGAAGCTTTTATAAAGCGGGGCGCTGCTGCAATGCAGAATTCGCAGTCGGAAGTACCGCGTCCTTATGATTTTCCGGAGCCGTATATTTCCCGCATTCAAAAAATGCAGGCAAAGGAAATGCGTGGCCGTACTACAGAAATGAAACCGGAAGAGATGGAAGAGCGCATGTTTGTCAATTTCCGCAATTACGGGGCAACGACGTGCATCTATTTGCTGATCGGCAAAAACTATTTTCATCAGGAAAAAGGAATCAATGTATGGGGAATGTATGATTCCGGGTCAGTAGTACAGAATATCATGCTGCTGGCAGTAAATTACGGACTGGGAACAATAGCGCAGGCTATGGCAGTAGTTTATCCTGATATTATTCACAAGGAACTGGGTATCCCGAATGACAAGCTTGTCGCGCTTGGTATCTCTATAGGCTATCCGGACTGGGATAACGAAATAAACAAAGACTTTCGTGACAGGGAGCCTCTTGACATCATGGCTAAATTTTACGGATTTTAGAAATAGCATTATTGGAAAAAGCCAGCTTCTTTAAAAGAGCGGGAACATACTGTTTCAAATAAGGAATACTGAGTGTTCCCGTTTATGCTATTGTTGTATCCGGTTTAAAATGAAAATACACATCTATATATTTAATGGAGATATTAAATGAGTACGTCAGGGAAAAAATTATCCAGACGCGGACAGGAAAATAAAATAATTGGAAAGAGTGGAAAGCCTCTTTTAATTATTATCGAAGGTGAAGACATTAAATCAATGATCGAAAAAGGTTTGGAGGCAATCGGAGGCATTAAAAAAGTTATAGGAAACAACAAAAAAGTCCTTCTGAAACCGAATACCAACCAGCGTGATCCTTATCCTTCCATTACGGCGCCCGAAGCTCTGGCTGTTGTAACGAATCTTTGCAGACAGGCAGGGGCAGAGCATGTAATAGTTCATGAGGACCACAAGTTCGAAATGGAGCCCTATTATACAGAAAAAGAAGTTCCTTTCTCAGATATAGTGTTAACTAATGCATCCGATTCGAGCCAGTTTGTGCCTGTTGAATTTGAAAAATGGCACGGCGATGTCTCAGCGGAAGAAGCGCTCAAAGGCAGTTCGATTAACGGCTTTTTTGAAAAACAGCTCAAAGATGATTTTGTTATTACTGAAGGACATTGCCTCAGGGTAAATAAATTCCTTCAGGATGCATCCGTAATAATAAATATGCCCGTAGTTAAAAGACATTTCGCAGCCCAGTTCTCAAGCGCGCTCAAGAATCATTTTGGTTCTGTATACGGCCCGCAAAGATGGATTGCTCACGCCATGCTGGAAAAAAACCGTGATTACTATGACCGTAAGCTGGTCGAGTTCGCTTCCGCGATCCGCCCGGAACTTACAATTATAGATGCCCGTTCAATGCAGGCCGTTTTCGGACCGTTCAGGACAGAAGAGACAAAAATAATCGACGGATTAAACAGGGTCATCATATCAGGGGATATGGTCGCAGCGGATACTGTTGTACTGGATCTGGTAAAAGAATTTGATAAGACATTCAGTTTCGAGAACGAGGCTATAATACGCCGTCAGTGGGAGCATGCGGAGGAACTCGGAGTGGGTACAAGCGATCTCTCGGGATTTGAAATAATCGAACTTAAATCCTGATATTCCCGGAATTGATTTGATTTGAATTGATATGAACATTCATAAGCAATAGATCTTTTTTAAGATTACATACTTGATGAGTTTCCCCCACGAAATATTGGTATGACTCACAAAGATATTTGCTGCCGTTCAGAGACTACTCAGGAAAATGAATAAATATAAACATTTTCTCCTTGATTTTCTATCCGCAATCTACGGGATTGTTACATGCAAAGTAAATAAAGATTATTATTAATAAAGTGAGAAATTTATGGATAATGTAACGTTATTAGTTAACCAGCCTTATGCTGTGGATGACCAGCTTGAGATGACTCTTTTATTTATTATTGAGGAATGGATCGATAATGAAAGACGTGTTGAAATGGATATCAATATTCTTATGAAGACTCCTCAAATTGAAGAAGAAATCATTTTTAAATCAGGAGATAAACATTTTGCCTGGCGAGGCTATGAGTTTGATTACTTTGGCGGCGGGCGCAAAGAAGTTCACTTGAGGGTCAAACGGACAGGGGAAGTACGGTGAAATAACTAATGAATTAAGAGCTAAAATAACAATAAATAATTTTTAACAATATTTTATTTCATTGGTGGAATATCCTTAGCTTTGATTGTTGCCACTAGGATTTTAGAAAAAAATTCCCAAAAGGAGCTTGACATTTTTTTAACAGACATCGCAATTGTAATAATATCCCAAAGGTTCTAATGGTAAAACATTCCAGGAACCAGGAATTCGCGGATTTAAAAGATCAACTCAAGTCAAATTTATTTTCAAATTTCTTAGATTTTTTTGCGCCGAAGGTGCATGTCTTGTTAATATCAATAATTATTAAGTATTATTAAGGAGGATAATCGAGGATGGAGATTAAAAAGATAGGAGTCATAGGTGCCGGTGCGATGGGGAACGGTATTGCCCAGGTATGTGCCCAGAGCGGCTATGATGTAATAATGCGCGACATAAAGGACGAATTCGTAGACAGGGGGCTTAAGTCAATAGACCGCTTTCTCTCAAAGAGCGTTGAGAAAGGCAAGCTTTCCGCTGATGATAAAAATGCTATTTTCGGGAGAATAAAAGGCACTACGAAACTAGAAGATTTTAAGGATGTCGATTTTGTAATTGAAGCTGCAATTGAAGACATTAAAATAAAACATCAGATATTCCAGGAAGTTGAAAAGATTACAAAACCAGAAGTAATTTTAGGAACAAATACCTCTTCTATTTCTATAACAGAGATTGCTTCTGCAGTAACACGCCAGGATAAGGTAGTTGGAATGCACTTTTTTAATCCTGTTCCGCTTATGAAGCTTGTTGAAGTAATTCGCGGAATAAAAACCAGCGACGACACTATGAAGACAACTATTGAGTTTTCAAAGAAGTTAGGCAAGGAGCCGGTGGAAATAAATGTAGATGTCTCGGGATTCATCGCAAACAGGCTGATGATCGCTGTTGCTATTGAAGCGATTAAGCTTTATGAGCAGGGTATTGCCAGTAAAGAAGATATAGACAAGGCTGCGAAGCTCGGACTAAACTATCCCATGGGACCTTTTGAACTAATGGATCTGACAGGAGTTGATATAAATTATCATGTTATGGTACAGCTTTATAATGGATTGCCAAAGGAGCTCAAATGGGATCCCCCTGCTACTATCAAGAATATGGTAGTTGCTAATTTACTTGGCCAGAAGACAGGAGAAGGCTGGTACAAACACAATAAAAAGTAACAGGAGATATTCATGAGTTACGAATTTATTACTCTGGAGAAGAAGGACAGGATAGCTACCATTACACTGAACCGGCCGCCGATGAATCCCCTGAGCCGCAGAACCTATGAGGAAATCGAGAAAGCCTCAAAGGACGCGAATGCCGACCCTGAGGTAAAGGTGGTAATATTAACGGCAGCAGGGGAAAAGATGTTCGCGGCGGGTCTTGACGTAAAGGATGTAGCGGGAAAAACCAAAGAAGAGATAACTGGAATCTGGACTGCTTCAAAAAACGCGTCCGCGACCCTGGCCGCGGTGGAAAAGCCTGTGATCGCCGCAATAAACGGCATGATCCTTGGCGGAGGCCTGGAACTTGCACTTTGCTGCGACATCAGGATAGCTGTGGAGAAAGCGCGTTTCGGCCAGCCTGAACTCAACCTGGGTATAATACCGGGCGGTGGAGCTACCCAGAGACTTACAAGACTGATAGGCCCTTCCAAGGCCAAGGAACTCTTCTTTACATGCGATATGTTCGATGCCAAAACAGCTCTTGAGCTTGGAATTATTAACAAAATAGTCCCGGCTGATAAGCTGATGGAGGAAGCGAATGCGCTTGGGGCAAGGATTGCCGAGAAATCCGCGGTCGCGTTAAGGCTGGTCAAGCTTGCTGTTGATAAAGGGCTTGATATGGAACTCAGCTCCGGACTTCAGTATGAAGGAGAATGCTTTATTGATTGCTATCTCTCAGATGATGGATGCGAGGGTATAGCTGCATTTTTGGAGAACAGAAAACCTCAATTTAATGACAGGTAATATTTATATACTTCTTATTGAGAGATTTATTAAGAATGTATATCACTATAAATTGAATATAATAAGTTAGGAGAAAATTTTATGGCAACATTTACAAAAGCATATATTCCTTATAACGGATACTATTCAACTCCTTTCTGCCGTTGGCAGGGAACTATGCAGAATGAAAACGCGATTGAGTTAGGCGCCAAGACAGCAAGAAGGTGGCTTCTTGAGAATAAAAAAATCGATCCCGCAATCTTTGATTATATGTATTTCGGGATAACCATTAGTCAGCCGCGCCTTTTTTACAGCCATAACTGGGCTGCAGGTATTTTGACGGAAAATAAAAGCTATCTGCCTGCACTTATGATCAACCAGGCATGTACTACTTCAACAACAGCTATAAATCTTGCGGCGCTTGGGGTAGAACAGGGAGCTATGGACACAGTCTTCTGCCTGTTGGCTGACCGTACTTCAAACGGGGCACATACTGTTTGGCCGAATCCAATGGGGCCGGGAGGCGAAGTACTGAGTGAGAACTGGCTTATGGACAATTTTAACAGCGATCCTAATGTGGTTCCTCCTTTAAAGATGGTTCAGACAGCGGAGAACGTAGCAAAGGAAGCAGGAATCACAAAGGAAGAATGCGACGCGGTAGTATTAAGACGCTATGAGCAATACCAGATGGCGCTGGCTAATGACCGGGCTTTTCAGAAGCGTTATATGTTCCCGGCTGAGGTAAAAATCAGCAAGAAAAAAACAGCTCTCGTTGAAACCGATGAGGGTGTTACTCCCACAACAGCAGAAGGTCTGGCTAAACTCGGACCTGCGGAAAAAGACGGAGTGCACAGCTTTGGCGCTCAGACATTTCCTGCTGACGGCAACTGCGGCTTTATAGTTACCGGTAAAGATAAAGCAAAAGAATTGAGCAAAGACCCAAAGGTTGAAATACAGATCGTTTCTTACGGTTTTTCAAGGGTAAAACCTGGCTTTATGGCTGCAGCACCGGTACCTGCCGCAGAGATGGCGCTAAAGAACGCAAATATGAAAATAACTGATATGAAGGCCATCAAGAGCCATAATCCTTTCGCGACTAATGACATCAACTTTGCGAAAAAGATGAATATTGATGTTATGAAAATGAATAATTACGGCAGCTCTTTGATATACGGGCATCCGCAGGCTCCGACTGCAGGAAGGATCATTGCAGAGATGCTTGAAGAGACTGTTATGCTTGGCGGCGGATACTGTCTGTGGACAGGCTGCGCTGCAGGCGATACAGGCGCATCAATGATCTTTAAAGTTACCTGTTAATTATTAAGTATTCTCAGGTAATAATAAATTCAATTTTTTGTTATAATTTAATTTAATGAATTTATAAAAACGGAAGCAGTAATTGCTTCCGTTTTTGTTTAGTGACAGACGCTTCAGGAATGCGTGTATATGTTTCTGCTGCTTCACTATTCTTTTTAAAAGACCAATGCTGTATGGAATTACTTTAAAAGCAGGGCAGTTTAGCTAACTAATTTTTCCTGGAAATTTTTTGCCATTTCTTTTTCTATTGCTTTTGCTTTTACGCGCATCATCCGGTCGCCAACTACGGCAACTTTCCCTGTGATATTGGCATTCACTTTGTAAGTAACTTCCACCTCTTCTTTATTAATTTCCTTGAAATCAACGGCCAAATCTCCAACTAATAGGCCCAATCCACCGAGCATTTCACCTTTCATTGTTGCCTTAACATGAGTCGGCGGATTGATTTCTACCAAGTTGCCGGAGAATTTTATTTTCGCAGCAAAAGGACCAATCTTTTGTTTCATAACGCCCTCATAGAGAGTATCGCTTTTCTTTTCCATGCTCTCTGCACCAGGAATGCACATTGACAGTATCTCGGGCTTTAAAATGGAATCCCATAGTTTTTGAATATTTGCTTTTAATGTTACTTTTCCTTCGACTATCATTTTTAATCCTGCCTCCTGTTTTTTATTATTATAAATAAAATGTGTTTAAAGTAAATGAAGTATTCTTTGTATCTATTATAATCAGAATACCAACATCACAGGATATCCTTGTGATGTTGGGCGGTCTGCCTTGAGAACATAGGCATTGAATTTTGATTGCGGTAAACACGTTGTAGAAAGGATTGGGGTAATTGGCAGAACTATAAAAAGCCGGGTAAGTATTTTCCCCGCCTTTACTGGGGGATCCAGCCAAAGGCAGGGTTCAATTATTTAACAGAATTAAACTAATTTTTCCTGGAAATTTTTTGTCATTTCTTTTTCCATTGATTTTGCTTTTACACGCATTACACGGTCGCCGACTACGGAAAGTTTTCCTGTAATGTTTACATTGCAATTATAAGCAAGCTCAACTTCATCCTTTTGAATTTCATTAAAATCTATGATCAGTTCGCCTATGATAGTGCCCATTCCGCCTAATGCTTCACCTTTAATTGTTCCTTTCAGATGCTTCGGCGAATCCAGCTCAATCATTTTTACTGAGCCCTTCATTTTGATCGAAAAAGGACCGACTTTTTGTTTGATAAGGCCTTCATATAAATTATCGCCTTTTAATTCCAGACTTTCTACACCCGGAACACATGCTGCCAGTATATCGGGCTCTAAAATAGAAGTCCACAACTTCTGAATAGGTGCTTTTAATATTATTTTCCCTTCGAGTAACATTTTAAACTATATCTCCTCTTTTAAGTGTATTTAAAATAAATGAGTTATTTTTTTTTATAACAATCGGATCTATTGAGATTATGCTTCAATATGTTCCGCGTGTTCCGGAATTTTATATCACCATAATTATTCTATAAATTTTTACTCTATTGAGTAGTTAATAGAGCTGTTATTATTTATATGCATTGTGCCCGAGATTATGGAAACCATGTACCGATATTGATCCTTTAATTGAATCATTAATAAAGTCCTTAAGCTCGATATTTTCCTGATAATGAGTGTTAAAGCATAAGCTGTAGTGCCTGCTTCTGTAAAGAGTACAATTCTTACACGCTCTGCCTGAAAACGGACATTTTATTTTTTTTGTAGCCATTGTATTACCTTTTAATAAATTTAGTATATCTTAAAAAAGAACACTTTTGGTTGTCAATCTATATAATTTGCTTTTTTTAGTTACTAATTATGTTATGTTTAAATTATTTGATTAGACATCATATTCAATTCTAATACACTCTGTCTATAATTTATAACATAATTTATAACAGCGT
>CAZVYR010000103.1:6709-11186 GCA_964631555.1 uncultured Leptospirales bacterium | reverse complement strand
TGGCAAAAGACACAGGCTCAGTAAACACGCTTGTTAACGAAAACGGCAGAATACACGGCTACAACACAGACGGCAAAGGCGCTGCGCAGGCGCTTCTCAATAATAAAGTCGAAATAGCAGGTTCAAGAATTCTGATACTCGGCAACGGAGGATCAGCCCGCGCTATAGCATTTTCGCTATTAAGCCATGGAGCAGAAATTACAATAGCAGGAAGGAACAGGCAGAGGATCATGTCCCTTGTCCGTGACATAAAAAAGAAAGGGCCTGTTGATTTCACGCTTATCAATGAAATCGACAAAGACCGCATGCAGAATATCGATATAATCATAAATACAACATCAGTGGGCATGTCGCCTGATACAGGGAATTCCCCGATACACAACAGCCTGATCCGGAAAGAACACACTGTCTTTGATATTGTATATGCGCCGCACAATACAAAGCTTCTTCAAGAAAGCAAAGCCAAAGGCTGCGTAACAATATACGGTATCGAAATGCTGCTAAACCAGGGAGCCCTCCAGTTCGAAATATGGACAGGCAAAAAAGCTCCTGTGCCTGTTATGCTGAAAGTGTTAAGAACATCGATAAAAGAAAGAGCACTCTGAAATTCCTGGCCCGTACCGGTGAGGGCATCATTTAATAAGTTAAAATAATAATAATGAAAACCATATCGAAAAAACTTGAATCACTTATAGACAATGAAAAAACCGGGCATCAGAACTTTGCCAATTATTCTTTAAACGATATCGAATCTCTATTAAAGCATTACGGCAGTCCGCATAAAAAGATCAAGACCATACATATTGCCGGCACAAACGGCAAAGGATCAGTAGCCCACATGTTGAACAGCATACTGATCGCGGCAGGATATAAAACCGGGCTCTATACATCCCCTAATCTTCAAAGAATAACTGAAAGAATAAAAATAAACAATAAAGAAATTCCCGCTAAAAGGCTGCTTGAATATATTGATGATCTCTTTGATGTACTTGATAAGAAGAAGAATCTCAGGCCCACGTATTTTGACGCGCTGACACTCTTTAGTTTCAGATACTTTTTCGAAGAGAAAGTGGACATAGCGATACTCGAAGTCGGTCTTGGAGGCAGGCTCGATTCCACGAACGTAGTAACCCCGCTGATCTCCATAATCACGGATATATCTCTTGATCATACAGGAGTCTTAGGCAAAACAATCAGCAGCATCGCAAGTGAAAAAGCCGGAATAATCAAAAAGAATTCCATGGTCATAACATCCAACAAAGACAAAGTTGTTCTCGACGTTCTAACAGCAAAGGCAATTGAACAGTCTTCAGATATTTATATACTTAACAGGGATTTCAGCACAAAGAACATCAAAGAACTAAAAAATAAAAATACAACAACCTTTGATTTCTTTATACAGCTAAAAGGCAGCGCGTTAACAACCCGGAAAAAAATACCAGCCGATCCTATTTCAATAAACAATATCGGACAAAAAGTACCCGGAAAATTCCAGGTAAAGAACTCCTCTCTTGCACTTGCTGCCTCTCTGTTATTGAGAAGCAAAGGCTTTAATACAGCCGAGTCTAAGATACTCAAAGGTATTTTAAATACAATAATACCCGGAAGGATGCAGGTGCTTTCAGAGAACCCTTATGTCATATTTGACCCGGCTCATAATCCCGCGGCATTAAAAACTACGTTATCCGGCATTAAACAACTATATCCCGACAAGCATTATAATGCGATTATCTCATTCATGAGTGACAAGGACTACTCATCAATGTTCAGGATCATTCAAAAGAATTTCACAGAAAAGATATATTACTATGAATTAAATGATAACAGGTGCTATAAAATTTCAGGAATGAACAACAAAAAAAATAAATCCTTACACAATAATATAGTCCCGGTGAACAACATGGAAGATTTACGTAATGAAATATTAAAATCAATCAGGCCAGATTCCTTAATCTTGATAACTGGTTCTTTCAGATTATTCGGCTTAGCTCTGGAACTCAGTAAAAGCATAAAAGATAATTAATAGCAATTAAAGGATCGGGATTTTTAGGATAGTTTTAAAAAGCTCTTGCATTTTACTGCATTTAAAACTTAAAATCCATTCCAAAACCTGCTTATAATATTTCCAAAAACTATCACCCGGAAGGAACATGCATCAAAACATTAATAATCTGATAATTGAAATAAGCGATACGCTAAATCAATTCGCACAGGGAAACCTTTCGGATAATGAAGCGAAAACAGAATATGATAAGCTCGCTAATGAATATAACAAAATAGCAGGCAGACAAAAATCAAATGATGCCGGCAACCCTGTTGAATCATTATGCTATTTTAATAATACGGAAAACTTTTCCCTTCTTTCAGGCTTATACAAAATAGAAAATGATGATATTTATCCTCTGGCATATTATGGTGAAGACAGCTTAAATTCAGGTGTAATGGACGAGATTCTGAATAATGAATCCGGAATTTCTGATAATAATACACTTAAAATTCCGGCAAATGAAAACGCCGGAGAAACAAAAATATTGCATAATATATATCTGTACCCGGTTCTTTTAAATAAAACAAAAAAAACCGTATTTGTATCAGTATCCTCTTCTAAATTTTTCTCTGAAGAAAAATTCCTGTTTCTGGCTAAATTACTTAAAAACATATTCGATGTGTTTTTAAATGAATACAAAGTATATGAAAATAATTACTTTCATACAACATCTGCAGAAATAGAAAGATTCATCAGCAATAATTCGGATGAAAAGCATTCAGTCAGAATTATCCTGTTTGTATTCAATATAATAAAACAAAGTTTCAATCACACGGGGCTCCAGTCGTTATCCGGAATCTCTGATCAGATTTTAAATACACTTAAAACTAATTTTAAGCATAACGCGAAATGCTTTACGCTTTCTTTAACGGATTATATTATTCTGGAGAAGATAAAAAAAAATGATATCAACAAAGCCGGCCAAATAAAAATAGACTTCTCATATGAAAATAATAACATCCCTTACCAGACCTTAAAGTTAATAGCAAATCCGGATGAACCAATGTACAATACCTGGAATAAAATACTTATTTTCGAAAATTATCTGCGCACCGGGGATATTCTCAAATGAAGTACAAACAGGTTGTTATTATAGGATCAAATGACGACCGGGAACATTATGATACGGCATACCAAATCGGACGTTATATTGCAAAAAAAGGATGGGTGCTTATATCAGGAGGCAGAAGCGGAATAATGGAAGCTGCTTCCAAAGGAGCAAACGACGAGCACGGCTTGGTGATCGGTATATTACCCGAACATTCTCCGCGTAATGCGAATAAATACTGCAATATCGTGATACCCACCGGCATCGGATATGCACGGAACATGGTCAATGTGCTGTCCGGGGATGTAATAGTCTCAATAGGCGGCAAGTCCGGAACCCTTTCAGAACTCGCGTATGCATGGCAATTCCGGAAGCCGGTAATCTGCTGTAAATTTACTGGTGGATGGAGTGAAAAAATAGCACAGTCACCAATCGATGACAGGCAAGGGAGCGAATTATTTACTGCGGACTCTATAACCGAAGTGTTTACTCACCTGGATAAGTTGCTGGACTAATTCCCGGGCCCAGCTTAATTTATTTAACAAAACCTCACTGTCCTTTCATAAGGAAGAACGACAAGAACAAGACAACATCCATATTATCAATGACAAGTTTATTGAAAAGATTAACCAATCACAATTGCTTAAATCAATTATAGATCATATTTGAATAATAATCGATCTCTTCTTTTTTGATAATCGACAAAGCATTATCATTGACCTTTCCAATACCGTTCCTGGAAATAAAATCAAGACCTTTTTTTTGTATATTTTTTACTTTATATTTATTCTGTAAATTATGCTTCTGGAGAAATTTGATAATATATTTACTCGCTTCGTTCATATCCAACTGATAATTATTATCTTTAATAATTTTACAAAAAATATAATGCGGATAAATATAAGAATCCGCTTTCCATCTGCTTAAAATATTCTTCGAAAGCAAATCGATTGTATCCCTCGAAGTGGAAAAGTCGGAAATAAATACAGGGTCCGAGAAGTTAATTTTAATCCTGTTACCCAGTACATTTCTTATGCTTAAGATATCATCCGAAATACCGTGATCAATTTCGTACGGCCTTTTATAATACGAAATCTCAACAGGAATAAGCGCGATCTCCTCCATATTTTTATACAAAGCATCCATCATTCTGAATAAAAATTCCCTGTTAATTCTTCCTATCTCACCATTCTTTGACAGTTTTATTTCCGGGAAAAATAAAATCTGTACACCATGACCAACAAGTGTTGAAAGATAATTTTGTACTAATTCTTTATATACGGGATTCGAAAGCCTGTCTGAATCAATGAAATACCCTCCCATTAATCTCAGAATATATTGTTTTAATTCATCTAAAACAGCTTGAGAGTACATTAAAAAAT
>CAZVYR010000103.1:0-6699 GCA_964631555.1 uncultured Leptospirales bacterium | reverse complement strand
GTTTTAATTTATTCTTTACGATCTTCTTTTCAATAAAAAACCTGGGTATATAAAAACCATAACTGTCAACAGCCATATTAATATAAATAAAATCCAGGTAGCTTTTAAATGTTGCAATATAAACAACATTTGAAGAATGATTGATCTTTTTAATTTTGCCGCTGTTTCCGGATACTTTAATATTACTTTCAAATATAGTCCTTCCCTGACTCTTAGTGAAGATCACATTAAAAACATTCAGAAACTTGATGGTCTTGATGATCAGTTTATATACAATATTATTAAAATTATCCGAAATATCCCTGATATAGAATCTGCAAATCTGGGAGAGGCCCTTTTCAAGATTATTAGAATTAAGACTCTTAAATAATTCATATTCTTTACGGTTAAATGCTGAATTGTAAACATTGATAGAAAAATTGTCTTTATAGTCTTTTAATAAATTTTCGCGATACTTTTCCAGTTCCGGTTTAAATCCGGCATCATTTAAAAGATTATTTATAGAGTTCTTTAAAATGGTTTTTGTGAAGATCCCTCCCCGCTTATTTTCCAAACCTCTTTTCCTGTTGGTTACGAATACCTTAGTCTGTTCAAATAATTCATCAAATTTGGCAGGATCCTTTACGGTTTCTATCAGCAGCCTTGGATCTTTCTTATTTAATAATACTTCATAAAGCGATCTGTAAACAGGCATGGAAATTTTATGTTTTTCAGCAAGTGAAAGGATAGGTTCTATTACATATATTCCTTCTGCAAGATAATTAAATACTTCGCTCATCTTCTCGAAACCATATTCAGGCTTTACTATCATTATCAATCTGTCCAGGAAATTCAGCGAAATACCGGAATTCAATATCTGCCCGGCGATATCCCTGCCAAACCTCCTGTTCCTGCTATGGTCGCTTAAAGCAGTAGCCACGAGATCTCCTAATCCCGATATTCCCATTATTGTCTCTTCTCTCGCATTAAAGGCTTTGCCGAAGCGAATCATTTCGGAGAGTGCCTCTGCTATCAAAGCCCCTGCGAGATTATCACCGCATTTCGGCATAACACTCAGCATGCCCGCTGCAATCGCTGCCGGATTTTTTAATGTTGTACCTAAATCAACTCCGATTATATCGTCTGTTTCCCTGCATGCCAGGTAAGCACAGGATAACAATTCAATAAAAACACTTCTTGCATTGCCTGATACTGATGCGATGTTCAGGCAAGTATGGTATCCCCTGCTTACTTCCTCCGCATGGCTCGGGCCATAAATAGCTACAATCGGATTTTTTGTTGAATTAAAAACATGTCCCAGCGCTTTTGAGATAGGCTGAATTTTATTGCGGACCCTGCAAAAACCTTTTGTCAGATACCCGATATAAACATTAGCAGGTATGTATTTTTTTGCCTTCTGACTTATTTCATACAGGACTTTGGATGGTGTTGCGAAAATAACAACCTGGGAATAGACAACAGCCTCTTTAATGCTTGCAAACGCAATTATATTAGGCGGTAAAAGAATTCCCTGAAGAAACAAGTTATTTTTATGCTCAATATTTATAGACTCAACTACTTCTTTCTCAAAAGCCCATAATTTCAAGCTATAATCAGGATGATTATCTGCAATAGTCCGTGCAATAGAAGTACCAAATGCCCCTGCGCCGATAACCGCAATATTCCTGATTTTGTTTATACCATTCTTTTCAGAAGTCTCATTTTCATTTTTCTCTGATTTTGGTAAATTCTTCATCTTTTGTATTCTGGTATATTAGTTATCTGAAATGAAATATTACGACCTTCAAAGATGGTTTACTTATTCAAATTGATGTTTTATTTCCCGTACCTTCTTTTTAGCATTGAAAGCTTCGGACAATTTAAAAATCAATTGAATAAATTATTTACTATCACATGGATTCCAGATAATCCTTGAGCTTTCTTGTTCTGGTAGGATGCCTTAACCTTCTCAGAGCTTTAGCTTCAATCTGCCTTATTCGTTCCCTTGTCACCTTAAAAACATAACCTACTTCTTCCAGTGTATGAGAATATCCGTCATCCAGTCCGAACCTCATTCTTATAACTCTCTGTTCCCGTGCAGGAAGCGTGCTTAGAACAGAATTTATCTGCTCTGATAACAGGTTATACGCCGCAGTATTAGCCGGAGAATCTACCTCCTTATCCTCAATAAAATCGCCAAGGAGAGAATCCTCCTCCTCACCCACAGGCGTCTCAAGAGAGATAGGTTCCCTGGCAATATTCTTGACTCCTTTAACCCTGCTCAAAGGCCATCCAAGCCTGTCTGCCAGTTCCTCTGAAGTAGGCTCTCTTCCGAATTCCTGCTGAAAGAGTCTCGTCTCTCTCATAACCTTATTTATCTGCTCTATCATATGTACAGGAACACGAATTGTCCTTCCCTGGTCGGAAATAGCCCTGGTAATAGCCTGACGTATCCACCAGGTGGCATAAGTGGAAAATTTATAGCCTTTTCTGTATTCGAATTTATCAACAGCCTTTATTAAACCAATATTGCCCTCCTGGACAAGGTCAAAGAAATGCATTCCGCGGTTTGCGTATTTCTTGGCAATAGCTACAACCAGTCTTAAATTCGCTTTTATCAATCCTTTTTTTGCGATAGATATTTTCCGCTGCCCAAGATCAATCTGTTTTCCCCATTCCATTATAGTCTCAACCGAAGCTCCGGCTTCCTGCTCTATTCTTCTGATCTTGCGTTCATTATTTTTAATCTCTTTAACGATCTGTAATAGCTCTTCTTTACCGTTCATACCCAAATCTTTAATAAGCTGTTTTGACTGTTTATCCTTTTCAGCCTTACGCGAGATTTGCTTTAATTCTTTAATTGTCTTGCCGTATTTTCTCGTCATTTCAGTAAACATATTATACGTATCATTAAGCCTTGATACCATGGACTGAATTTTATTTGAAACTTTCGCAATTTCATTCTGATTCATTCCCATTTCCCTGACAGCATCATAACTTGATTCAAGAATCTTGTTTATTTTTTCTTTTATTTCTTCAGCCTTTTGAGTATCATTACCGACTTTTTTCATTTTGTTTTCAAGCTGCAGGACTTTTTTATCATTGGCAAGGATGACATTTATTTTTGCCATATACTTGCGTTCAAGGGACTTTACATCCACTGACGAAAAATAATAAAGTTTCGACACTCTCATAATATCGGTCAGCTTGATCTTCCCGCTCTTGACTTTAGGATAATTCCTGATCATATCATTTACAAACAGCGTTGAATTTATAATCGCGCTCTCAATAATATTTTCTCCCTCTTCTATCCTCTTGGCAAGGTCAACCTCTTCATCTCCGGAAAGAAGGGAGACTCTTCCGATTTCCTTTAAATATAATCTTACCGGATCATCGATCGAAGAAGCAGTTTCACTCGAGACTGATGCGGGTTTCCTGGCCGTTGCAGTTTCTTTTTTCTTAGTGACAACACCAATTGGCTTTCTGGATGTTTCTTCAACAACATCTATGCCGAGCTGGTTCAGAAGTATAAAAATATCGTCAATTTTTTCCGAGTTTAATAACTTATCCGGTAAAATATCGTTTATCTCATCATAAGTTATTTCACTATTGGACTTTGCAAGCTGAATAAGTTTTTTTACTTCTGCCACTTTTTCTAAGGTAAATTCTCCGTCCTTCATATTGCTCCTTCAGGTAAAATATTATTAATTTAACTATAATATAGATTTTCTCTGTATATAATAAAGTTGTCGCATTTCTCTAAAAATATGAGGTTTTATTCCTGCCTGCGGCAGGGAAAAACCAGTTTTGCAACAAGTCTAATTATTAAAAATAAGTAAATATACGAATTACAAATATACTGAGAGCCTGTCCCTCTCCTTTTGAAGAATCTGGTATTCTCTCCAGTAACCATCCAGATCTTTCCTGGATACATTGCCGGGATTATTAATTAATCCCGTATAATATTCGATCTTTTTGCTGATATACTCGACCTTTATTCTCAGGTATCTCTTCGTATAATCAATATTCGCAGATTCCGAATCCTCTATAGGACAGTGGATCCTTTCAAGGATATACTTTTCCTCTCCATCAGGAAAACAGTCATACATTTTATCAATAGATATTTTCTCGTTATTGGAATACAACTCTCTTAATTTTAAAAAAATATTTCTGGATGCCGGATCAGGAAAGTCGATCCCGGCAAAATCCATTACTGCCTGTTCGAACAACTCCGGGAAATTGCAAAGTAAAATCACTATCTCCCGGTAACTCTTAATTAAAAAATCCTGCTTTCCGGCATTCCCGCCTGGATTCTCATTTGTATTAAAAAGTGCTTTTTTTGATTTATTATCTTTTCTCTGAAATTTATTAAAATCATTTATAACTGAGTTTTCCGGAATTCCAAGGATCGAGCTTACTTTTTTTAAATATTCCCGCTTCTCAGTCTGGTATTCTGTATTGCTTATTATTTTAAACATTTCCAGAAGAACTGTGACTTTGCCCTTACCCTTATTCGCGGCTGCAATTGTTTTTAGTTGATAATCAATAGGTTCCAGCGCATTATCAATAACACTCATAAGTTCCCTTGCTCCTTTTTTCATAATAAATTCAAAAGGATCGTGCTCAGGGAGAACCGCGATTTTAACTTCTATATTAACATCCTTAAAGACATTGATTGAGCGGAGAGAGGCTTTAATCCCCGCTGAATCCGCGTCAAAAAGCAATATTACCTCTTTACAATACCTTGACAGCAATTTAACCTGCTCAGGAGTTAAAGCCGTCCCTAAAGGAGCTACCGTATTCTTTATCCCGGCCTGATGACATCCGATAACATCAAGATATCCTTCAACAACAATTGACCTCCTGTATTCGGATATAAACGGCTTGGCTATGTTTAAACCATAAAGAACATCCCGTTTTTTATAGATCAACGATTCCGGTGAATTGATATATTTAGGATCAGAGCCGTCAATCGATCTAGCGCCAAAGGCTACCACCTCGTTTCTATGATTAATAATCGGGAACATAACCCGATTCCTGAATTTATCATAATATTTTCTTTTATCTTTGGACCCGGTAAGCCCGATTTCAAAAGATAAATCCAAAGACAGGTTTTTCCTGTTAAGCTGATTTGTCAGATAATTCCACGAATCAGGAGCAAAACCTATTTTAAATTCTTTTATCCTTTCCTCAGTAACTCCTCTGTTTATAATATAATCCAGTCCCAGTTTTCCCTGTTCAGCAAAAATAAGATTATGATAAAGCTCTAATGCGAACCTGTTAATCTCCCCCTGCTTCTTTAAATTATTATCCCGGATATTGCTTTTGTTGTCCCATTTATCTTCAACTTCAATACCGATAAGTTTACCGACAAATTTAACGCTTTCAGGGAATGTAAGACCTTCAACTTTTGAAATAAAGGAAAACACATTTCCTCCCACATGACATCCGAAACAATAAAAAATCTGTTTTTCAGGTGATACGCTGAAGGACGGTGTCTTTTCTTTGTGGAACGGACATAGAGCAATATAATTATTCCCCTTCTTTTCCAAAGGCAGATATCGTTTAACGATCTCCTCAATTTGAGCTCTTTCCCTGACCAGCTCTATTGTCTCTTGTGGTATTGCCAACTTTCATTCCCGGGATAATTTAGAATATTACTTCTCAATCAAAGGATCCGGGTTTTAACCTGTAATCCGATAATGACCTTTTTATCTCCATTGACCGAGAATTCATTAATTAATATCAGGCCTTAAAAAATAACATCACATTTATAAACATCCTGTTTGATTGTTTTTTATTGTTTCTTCAGGATTTATCTATCAAGTATAAAATACAGATTATACTAATCAGGCAAAATATAGATAATTAATATTTGTATATTTTTTTCGAAGGAACGCCATTATCCGTATAAAATGGTTTCAATAAATACCCATATTATATTAGCTCTATTGTATTATTTTTTAAATCATGATATAATAATAAAAGAAACGTATTAATATAAATAAGCAGCTCTATGCATATAGTCTAATTTTTTTTGAATTTTAATCAATTAAGTTACCAGACATTTTGTCCTGGCATGAGAAAGTGGCGTCTTTGAAGTTATTTTCATTTATTAATATATAATTATCTGTCTTTGAAATATAACAAAATATAATTAAATCGTCAACATAATTATTAAACAAATATTTAAGCTGTTTTTTTAAAAAAAGTTTTAATTTACCGGTTTTTTTATTATTAAAACACTAATCAACAACTATAGAAATATCACCATAAAGAGCGGCCGTTACTTATTAATAGCTGCTGTAATAATGATTATGCACAAATAATGTTTAAATAAAAATATATTTGACTTAAAAAATTTAATATTATTGCGTTGCTGTTATTTTTTGTTTATTATTACATCAATCCGTATCGTTATTAAGCCGACAAGTAAAAAAACACGCGAATGCCAGGAGCCCAGATGTATAAAAATATAGTGCCCAATAAACTAGTAATGCTTCTCTTGATCCCCCTGATTCTGTTTATGGATAATCTCAAAGACAATACCGATAACCCTGATTTAAACCAGCCCCGCGAAGTCAAAGAAATAATCAGGAGCACATATAAATATCCTGAATTCTATAAAGGAATATACCTGAATGTCTACTCAGCAAGACAACTTAACAGACTAACCGGTTTTGTTGAGAAAGCAAAAAAAACCGGCATAAATACATTTGT
>CAZVYR010000102.1:0-11285 GCA_964631555.1 uncultured Leptospirales bacterium | reverse complement strand
AGCCATTTATATTCTCCTTTATCAATTTTCAAAATCAATTATCAATCTGGGCCAGCATTCTGCAGGATTCCTGCTCTTTATCATGATATACCCTGAGCCTTTGCCCAAGATTATCGAAATCAACCTGGTGCCCGTCAAATTCAGGGCCGTCAACACACGCGAATTTAATCTCATTATTAACCATTACCCTGCAGCCGCCGCACATTCCTGTTCCGTCGATCATAATCGGATTCAGGCTTACAATAGTTTTAATACCCAGTTTCTTCGTAAGACCGGAAACCGCTTTCATCATCGGAAGAGGGCCAATGGCAAAAACCATATCAACCTTCTCGCCTTCATCAATTATCTTTTGCAGAACATCGGTTACAAATCCATGTATTCCTTCACTGCCGTCATCAGTTGAAATTAAAAGCCGGTCACTGATCTTTTCCATCTCTTTCGTCAATATCAGCAGGTCCTTATTGCGCGCGCCTATTACTGAAATAAGTTTGTTCCCGGCACTCTTAAGACCCTTCGCTATCGGATAAATTACTGCTGTACCAACTCCGCCGCCTATTGTCACCACTGTTCCGAAATTATCAAGATGGGTGGCCTTGCCGAGAGGGCCCGCGAGATCAGAAATTTCATCACCCACAGAAAGGTCCCTGAGCTGCATTGTCGTCTTACCGACAACCTGGAAAATAATCGTTATAGTGCCCTTAGCCGTGTCCGAATCCGCGATAGTCAAAGGGATTCTCTCACCTTCCTCATTTACGCGAAGAATAATAAACTGGCCCGGTTTTCTTTTTTCTGCTATCTCCGGCGCTACGATCTCCATCAATACCACTTCCGCAGCCAGGTTTTCTTTTTTAACAATCTTGTTTCCCATGATATACATCCTTTTTTTATTCTATTCTGTGAAACATACGAAACGCATAATACAATGAATCAGTTTATATTTATTTCGCATAATTCAGAATTAACAGACTAAATAATGCCCATAGTATTTACAAATCCGGTTTCTTAATAAATAATTGACAGCGATTTTTACTAGTAGTATTAAAACTTCGGATAATATTTATTTATACTTGTTTTAAAATAAAATAATTATTAAAACTCTTCAGTGCTTATTCCAGGTAATCAAAGATAATAATTCAAGAGTTATCGAAATATTATTACCTGGTATTATAATATATAAAAAATATCTCAATGATTCAACCATTAAAAAGGCAGATATATTATGTATTTAAGCAGACGTCCTTTTTAATGAGGCCGGAACATAATTTGTAAGTTTCCAATTAAAATTCTATAATATTATTTATCAATACTTTTTTTAAAATAAGGTCCTATAAATAGAAGGAATAAACTAAATACCTGATAATCGTTTAGATACAACAAAGAAAGACATAAATAACTTTTTTATGGTTTACCCCCTCCTTGTTCCATAAAACGATTAATTTATCAAAGAGGATTGATCCTTTTTTAAACCGCTTCCCCTCCGTTTTATAACCTGTTTAACAGCATATATAATTGATTCCAGGCAATATGAGAAGATATAAATAAAATCGTGTTTTAAAAAGATTACAGGTAATACAGTTCTGGTTGCAGAACTATATTATAAAATTATGAATTATATATTTAGATTTTATAAATTACGCTAAAATTTTATTGACGTATTAATAATGATTTATGTAGGCTACCATTTTAAATAAATGGTGTATTGGTAATAAAATTACCTTATATCATTAAACTTTTTATGTCTTTAAGGAGAACCTTTCATGTATAAGAAACGATTCAGATTACTTGCAGTGGTTTTATCTTTTTCGCTGGCGATTATGCTGTCGCTGGCAGGCTGTTCCAAAAAGAAAGAAGCAGCCACAGGTGACGTATTTAAGGTTGGTCTTACTTCAATGCTAAGTACTCCAATGGGGATTGAAATCGATAACTGGTTTCATCTTTTCGCCAAGTTAATCAATGATAACGGCGGCTGGAAGATCGGTGACAAGACATATCAGCTTGAGCTTGTTTCATATGATCACGGTGGAGATCCTACAAAACATCGTGCAGCGCTTGAAAAACTCATTTTCGAGGATAAAGTAAAAATCATCCTTGAATCATTAGGAAGCTGGCAGGCACAATCAGCCCAGGCAGCCGAACAGAATAAAGTAGTCATTCTCAGCGTCGGTTACGGAGATGAGACTGCTAGTCCAAAATTTCATTATTTTTTCAGAGCACAGGGACTCTACTTTCTGCGCGGTTCAAACTATGTAATGTATGAAGACTTTAAATCAAGAGGAGCTAAAAACGTTCTACTGGTTAACCCGGATAACGAAGGCGGGCATGCCAATGTTAAACAGTTCTCCCTGGTTTTACCTGTTGTCGGTCTAAAAAAATTACCGCCTGTATTCTTCCCGGGTGATACTACCGACTTTTCAGGTGTAGCAATAAAAGTAAAAGAAGCGAATCCTGATGTAGTTGACCTTGGCGCTGCCATGGACGACCAGATAATCAACTTTGTTAAGGCTCTTAAAGAAGTCGGATATAAAGGTTTCATGTATCCTGGTCTTATGAACACGAACCTGCTTGATAATCTTAAAAAGACAGTAGGCAAAGAGTATATCGAAGGATTCCTTTTCCCGTATCTGTCTCCTATTGGTATGATGACTGATGATAAAGATGTAAAAAATTATATTGACGCTTATAAAGATGCATACGACTCCTTGGGTGAAGACGGTGCTTACTGGACAGCAGCATGGTTTGCTTTTAAAGGTGCGGTTAATGGCACACAAAGTACAGATTCAGAAGTTTTAAGGAAATATCTTGAGAGCGGTCCAAAGGCTGAAAAGACTATGACAGGATGGGTACAGCTTTTTGCAAGACCGGATCTTGGAAATGACCGCACAATTGACGGTATCCCCAGCCACGGTATTGGTATAATCAAGAACGGCGAAATGACTTTTTATAAAAAAGTCTCTGTAAAAGATCAATACCTGATGACGATTATTTGTAACCAGGTTGTACCTGCATATCAAAAATACTGGAAAAAATTCGGCAAACCTACATTTCCAGATGAAAATATCAGCAAGCTTACTTATAAAGACTTGTCAAAGAAAACGTTCTAAGACCTAATTAGTATCGCAAATATATTTTTACTTTATATTTAAGGTTTCATGAACCAGCCGCGGGTGATGTGAGGCATAATTCTGACATAACCCGCGGCTCATCATTAACAGATAGTAATCTACTGGAATGGATATTCCCATTCCAGTAGATATTATGAAATATCAGGTCTCGAATCTGTACTATCCATGACCTGATATTGTCGTAAAAAGCTAATGGATTCTTAATCGGATCAGAAATAGTTATTTAGAGAGGAGTTCTATGAGTTTAACTGTATTTTTACAGATATTAATCACCGGCTTGATGAGTGGCGGTATGTATGCCCTGGTCGCGTCCGGCTTTACATTGATTTTGGGGGTTATGAAAATATTCAATTTTGCCCAGGGAGAATTTTACATGCTTGGCGCGTTTACCACCTTTTTTGTGGTATCGAGCCTTGGGCTGCCATATCCTTTAGCAGTGCTGGCATCTTTCATTGCAATGGGTGGACTTGGATTATTATTCCACTTTGGAATTATGAAATGGGTAATGCCGTACGGATTTTTCCACTCAATGCTGGTTACGGTAGCCTTCAGTAGTATTATAATGCAAACCTCGCTTGTAACATTCGGAGCATATTCAAAAGTTTTACAGCCTGTATTCCCCGGTATGTTCACATTCGGTGAAGTCTTCATTCCAAAAGGTAAATTTATGGTAATTATTTTTGCCATCATAGTAATGATAGCCCTTTACTTCTTTATGAGAACTAAAATCGGTGTTGCTTTACTTGCATCTGCTGAGAATAAGGACGTAGCAGGACTGCAGGGGATCAATTCCAAACGCGTTTTCTGGGTAACAATGGTTGTCGGATGTGCATTATGCGGGGCCGCGGGCGCTTTTATAGCACCGGTTTTCGGGGCTTCTTTTACGATGGGTGGCAGAGCTTTCAGTCGGGCTATGCTTGTCGTAATTATAGGCGGAATGGGAAGCATGTCAGGTGCTCTTATAGCAGCTTTTCTGGTTGGTATTATCGAAAGTTTTGCTTTCTATTATATTGGTGAACTAAACCTGCTCATCATATTCTTTTTCATGGCAATACTGACCTATTTCAGACCTGGCGGGTTGTTAGGTAAACCATTACCTTTACCTGGTGAATAAACGAACTTTCGGAGGACTTGATGTCTAAAAATAAAAAAATAGCAATCGGTATACTGTTATTATTTATGTTGCTTTTACCATTGATAATTAACCAGTATATTTTACAAATAGTAATTATGACAATTGCATCGGCAATACTTGGATTGACTTTTATGCTGAGCATGAAGGTCGGGCTGCCGAGATTCGATATAGCCGGATGGATGGGGATAGGAGCATATACTTCATCAATCCTGATGATAAAATATTCCATGTCTTTCTGGCCTACAGTTTTAATTGGAGGCTTGATCTCCGCTATTCTCGGATGGATAATCTATATTATTCCAATGCGCCGCGGCATGATAACCTTTTTCGTTTTTACAATGATCGTGTCTATGGCGTTATTTCAGCTTTTCGGTTCACTGGAATTTTTCGGCGGCTGGACAGGAACTGGTGTAGTCCCTACACCTCACATTGGTCCATTTCAGTTTGACGGCAAATTTTCAATATATTACCTTGGACTGTTCTTTACTGTCTTAGTAATAGTAGTGTTAAACCTCCTTTATAAATCAAAGATAGGTAGAGCATGGAATGCAATCGGTTCAAGTCCGAAACTGGCCAGTTCAGTTGGAGTAAATGTGGTAAAATACCGGATGGCTAATGTCCTGATCGGCAATTTCATTATTTCAATGGTTGGCAGTTATTTTATTGTATATGCTCGAGCCGCTGTTCCTACTGCTTTTGCGTTCGGAATATCAATAATGATGATGATGTACGTTGTTGTTGGCGGTATACTCTATAGTATAGCAGGGCCTATTATCGGTGCCATAATTATCGCATTCCTGCCGGAATATCTCCGGATTGCGGATCAATATGCTTCTATTATTACTTCCGTGATTATCATACTCATCGTCATATTTATGCCAATGGGTATATTAGGATTATTAAATATGCGTATACTGCCATGGTTCTATCGCACGAAGTTGTATGCACGTATAAAAGCCGTTAGTAAAGGCTTATTAAGCGATAGTAACTAATAAAATGATGATTTAAATAAGGAGGAAATAGTGCCATTACTTGAATTAAAAAATATTAGCAAACATTTCGGAAAGCTACAGGCTGTTGACGGCTTAAACTTCAGTGTGAAGCAAGGAGATATACACAGCCTTATCGGCCCGAACGGTGCTGGTAAAACTACTGTATTCAATCTGATAACAGGTTCTTTACCGGTTTCAAGCGGCCAAATATTATTTAATAATGAAGATATCACAAATCTTGAGCCGCATGATATTGCGCTAAAAGGAATAACCAGGTCTTTCCAGGATACATTTCTTTTCATGTATTCAACCGTGGTTGATAATGTACTCATTGGTTTTCATCAGCATTGCAACGCCGGAGCTTTAAAAGAATTTTTACACACACCGAAAGCAAGGAAGGTCGACCAGCAGAGCATGCAGGAGGCCCTGGAGATAATTGACTTTATGGGTCTTGGTAAAATAAAATATGAAATGGCAGGGAACTTGCCTCACGGACATCAGAAAGCCCTTGGCGTATGTATTGCTCTTGCCACCAAGCCGAGTCTGTTACTGCTCGACGAACCGGTTACAGGAATGAATCCAACGGAAACCGCAGATATGGTAAAACGAATCAGAAAAATCCGTGATATGGGGGTAACCGTAGTCCTTGTTGAACACACAATGAGCGTTGTTATGGATATCTCTGATAAAATTACGGTTCTGAATTATGGTAAAAAGATTGCGGAAGGTCTTCATAACGAGATAAGAGAAAATGAGGAAGTAATCGAAGCCTATCTTGGTAAAGAGGAGAGTGATGATGTTACTTGCAATTAAAGATTTATGGGTACATTACGGGATTGCAGAAGCAGTCAGAGGTTTATCAATGGACATAGAGGAAGGAAGCATTGTTACTCTTCTTGGTGCAAACGGAGCAGGAAAATCCTCAACCCTGAGAACAATTTCCGGCCTCAAAAGAGCAACATCCGGAGAGATCTACTATCAGAATAAAAGGATTGATAAATTAGAACCTCACGATATAGTAAGAAGTGGAATAGGTCATGTACCTGAAGGCAGACAGCTTTTTTATAGCCTTACTGTTATGCAGAATCTCCAGATGGGTGGTTTTTTAATCAGAAGCAGAAGCGAATTCAAAAAAAATCTTGACCGCGTTCTTGAACATTTCCCAAAATTAACAGAGAGACTTAAATTCCAGGCCAACGACCTTAGCGGCGGCGAACAGCAGATGGTGGCTGTAGCACGCGCACTCATGTCAAATCCTAAAGTATTATTGATGGATGAACCAAGTCTGGGCCTTTCACCGATTATGGTGAATGAGGTTGCCAATATTATCAGGCAAATTAATAAACTGGGTGTTACTATTATTCTTGTGGAACAAAATGCCCGCATGGCACTCAGACTGGCGAATTCCGCCTACGTTTTGGAAGTCGGGAAACTTACCCTTCAAGGGGATGCTAAAACCGTTGCAAACGACGAATATGTAATTAACGCTTACCTTGGTTGTTAAACTAAATAAAAACCGATAAGCTACAATAAAAAATAGCTATTAAAAATGTGCATTTCCTGGTAACATCAGGGGGATGCACATTAATAGTTATATATCATCTAACCAAAAGACAAAATAATTTTTCTTGCAATTAATATATCCATAATCCCTTATCTACACAGGAAAAGTATATCTTATATTAAATTCATTATATAATGTTATATATTTTCTCATAATCTTTTTATTTATACAAATTGACTGGCTTATTTAATTCTAAATATTTCTATTATTTTAACAACAGCATTGTTAAGAGTTGTTTAAATTGACTAAATTAGCAGATTATACGAATAATAATTTTTCTTTCGAAAACCTGCCGAAGTACAGTGCGGATTAAATTATGTTAATGAGAAAATCTAAAGTATCCACTAAATTTGTTCTTACTATTGCAATTATCTATTCCTTAATAATATTACTGATTTTATTCTCTTATTTGTACATTTTAAAAATAAACACCAGTCTACTAAGGGAAACTGTACTCAGAAACCATAACTCATACTTACTTAATAAGACCACTTTCTTAATTGACTTTTTAAAACAGGATAATGTTCAAAATACCCATGAACTTTATTTAAATATTAAAAAATGCTGTATAAAATATAATGATATCCTGTATATACTGATCTTTTCAAAAACAGTTGATGACAATTTTTATAAAGTTAAATATAAAATTTCTTTAAATCCCTCTTTAAAAATTAACGCGAGAATAAATAAAACACTCCGGGAGAAAAAAAATATTAACTTTTTAAAAAGAGGTCTATTCCAGCCTGTTATTGATCCACAGATATATTCATCAAATAATCTATATTATAAAAGTATTTATCATCCTTATAAGATTAAAAACAATAATCTTGTGATCGAATTTTTTATCTCCTCTTCTTCTGTAATTACTGCTTTAAATGAATACACCGAGAAAATAGATAAAATAAAAAAGTATTCCGTCGTTCTTGCAGGCATAGCTGTAATTATAGTAATAATTCTGGCTATAGTTTTTATATATAATTTTTCCCTTCTTGTGAGAACTCTTTCCCGTAATTTTAAAAAGGCAGCAGAAGGCTCTGAGGAAGTCAATCTCGATATAATAGAAGACGATGACCTCAAGGAATTAACGCATTCCTTTAAAAATATCGTTACAGAGCTTAAAGAAAAAAAAGACTCAGCGGCCGAACTTTTCAAACTAGGTGTTGAATTACTGAAAGATGAGAAATATGATAATGCAATCTCGGTTTTTAAAACTATTACCATTATCAAACCCGGCGCGTTTGGCAGCTATTTTAATATCGGGGTTGCATATGCCAGAAAAAAAGAATATTCTAATTCGATTCAAATGTTTGAAAAAGCTTTGGAATCAAATCCAGAGCATAAGCTTACCCTGTCTTATATTGAAAAAGTAAAACGTCTTCAAATATCTTATGAAAGAACATTCCAATAATATCAAAGATAAACTGGCAATTACTCCGGAAGACCCCGGAGTATATTTAATGAAAGATTCCAAAGGGAATATTATTTACATTGGAAAAGCATCCTCCCTGAGAAAAAGAGTATCTTCATATTTTCAAAGCAGGAGTCATGATCCAAAAGTCTCAATATTAGTTAAAAATATACGTGATTTTGAATACGTGATCACAGACTCCGAAACAGAAGCCCTTATCCTCGAAAGCACACTTATCAAAAAACACAAGCCCAAATACAATGTCAGGCTCAAAGACGATAAAAGATATCCCTATATAGCGGTTACGCTTAGTGAAGAATATCCAAGAATAATAATTACCCGCAAACTTACTAAGAACAATGACAGGTTCTTCGGTCCTTATACAGACGCCAGAGCCGCAAGGTCCATGGTCTCTATTATCAATGCAATATTTAAACTCAGGCTATGCAAGAGACAACTACCCCTTAAAAAAAATGAACGTCCGTGTTTAAATTTCCAAATGAAAAAATGCAGCGGTTTATGCAGGGGAAATGTAACCAGGAATGAGTACATGCAGATAGTTTATAATGCTATTCATTTTCTTGAAGGAAAAGTATCTCCCGTTTTAAATGAATTAGAGGCGTTAATGTTAAAATATTCAAAAGCCAATGAATATGAGAAAGCTGCACAGATCAGAGATATCATTTTTGACATGAGGAAAATCTCGGAAAAACAAAAGGTTTTTACTCCTATCGGTACGGATAAAGATTATATAGGAATATTAATTCAGGGAAAAGAAGCAATCATAATTACTTTCGAATTCAGAAACGGTGTAATGCTTGGAAGAAAGATCACGATTTTTGAAAATATTGAATTTTCAAGCGTGGAGGAGATATTAAAATCCTTTATAATGGACTTTTATATAAAGATGTATCCCCCCTCCAGAATTATTTCGCAATATAATTTGATAGATAAAAACCTAGTAGAAAGCCTGCTAACAAAACAGATATCCAGAAAGGTGCATATATCCACACCAAGGACCTCTGAGGAAAGAGGTATCATAAACATGATAAAAAAAAATCTTGATGTGATTGCAGCAGACAGATTAGCCTTTCAGAAAATCCAGGATAAGAAAAAAGGATTACTTGAACTTAAATCAGTTCTTAATTTAAATTCACTGCCGGAAATTATAGAATGTTTTGATATATCCAACTTACAAGGAAAGAATGCAGTGGCTTCCCTGGTACGCTTCAGGGAAGGAAATCCCGACAAATCGAATTACAGAAGATATAAAATAAAAGCATATGAAGCGGCCAATGATCCGGGTATGATTCATGAAGCTCTTTCAAGGAGATTACAACATTTATTAAATGAAGAACTGACGCTTCCTGACCTTGTAGTGATTGACGGCGGTAAAGGCCAGCTTAACAGGGCCATTGAAGTTAAAAATGCACTTGAAATAAAGATCAGCATAATATCCATTGCGAAGCGCGATGAAGAAATATTTACAGAACAATCAACTTCTCCGGTCAGGCTTCCAAAAACATCACCGGCCCTGAAAATCATTCAGAACATCCGGGATGAAGCGCACAGATTTGCCATTGAATATCATAAAAAGTTGAGGAAAAAAGATTTTCAAAAGTCAATTATCGATAGCATTCCAAACATAGGTGAAAAGAAAAAGAAACTATTATTACAACATATAGGATCAGCTGAAAAGATTAAATTGTGTGAGTTGAACCAGCTCAGTTCTATCCCCGGTATCGGGGAAAAAACAGCGGGGATTATATATAATTTCTTTAAAAAGAATAAAGATAAGAAGACTTAGTTTTATATTTCTGAACATCTGTGCTGCAAAAAAGCACCAATTCCGATTCGATTCTCATGTATCTGCTATTGCATTATTACGTGTGCCTGCTGGAGACCGTTTAGGATAAATTGAACAGCAAGAGCCGATAGAACCAGGCCCATAATTCTTTGAATAACCGATATACCGGTTTTGCCAAGAATCCTCTCAAAATGAACTGACATAAACATAACGAACATTGTAAATGCAAAAATAATTATTGAGATCACGGAGATCACAATAAGCATATAAAATTTATCTTCAGACTGAGAACTGAACATCATGAGAGCTGCTATATTACCAGGGCCGGATATCATCGGTATTGCCAGAGGAAAAACGGATATATCTTCTTTATCATAATCGTCTTCATCACGGGGCAGCTTGGTTCGGCTTGGCCGTGCGAGTATCAAATCAATTGAGATTATAAATAAAAGTATACCGCCGGCAATTAAAAATGCACCGGGTGAAATTCCGAGGTATAAGAGAATAAATCTTCCCAGAAATATAAAAAGCAATGAAACAATAGTCGCAACTGATATTGTTTTAAATATTATCCTTTTTCTCTCAGCTTTATCGGATCTGGTAAGATAAATAACAAAAACAGGAATCAGGCCTAATGGATCAACCACAATAAAAAGAGTAAAAAAGATAGAAATAACAAAAGATATATGCATTATTTTATAATTTTATATCCGGAATTAACATTATACCCCGATTCCTGCTCCGATGCCTATATAACCCTTACCATTATTATATCTTTTATACTATTGATCTTCTGGAGAACTTCCCCGTTTAATTCCCCGTCGACATCAATAATATTATAAGCATAATCACCTTTACTCTTATTAAGCATATCAGCAATATTGATCTTATGCTCAGCTAATATCTGTGTTATCTGACCGATCATATTCGGGACATTTCTGTTCGCGGCTAATATACGATTAGTACCGGAAGGGGCAAGAACGCATTCCGGGTAGTTTACAGAATTCTTGATATTTCCATTTTCCAGGTAATCGCGCAACTGATTTACTGCCATAATTGCACAGTTATCTTCCGACTCGGGCGTCGAAGCTCCAAGATGCGGTACCGGGATTATATTTTCGACATCAATAAGATCATTATCAGGAAAATCCGTTACATATTTTGCGATTTTTCCTTCTTTAACTGCATCCAGCAAATCAGCTTTATTAATAAGCTCACCCCTGGCGAAATTAATGATCCTTACTCCTTGCTTCATTA
>CAZVYR010000101.1:0-11573 GCA_964631555.1 uncultured Leptospirales bacterium | reverse complement strand
AAAAAAGGGCACAGAGTAATTGTATCTGATAGTAAACCGTATGATGAGCTGAAAAGTATAATTAATGATCTTGACGGCAGAGTAGAGGTATTGGCCGGGAACCAGGATCCTGCTATTCTGGACAAGAGTTTTGACCTGGTTGTGTTGAGTCCCGGGGTGCCTAAGAGCATACCGCTTATTAAAACAGCTTACGGGAAAGATATCCCAGTTATTGCCGAGATCGAACTTGCGTTCAGGTATATGAAAGGAAGAATAGCTGCGATAACCGGCACTGACGGTAAGTCAACGACAACAAGCTTGGTGGGGCATATATTGGAAGAGATGGGATTTGACAGCTATGCCGGGGGTAATCTCGGAACTCCGTTTATCTCTTTTGTGGAGAATACAACTGATAATTCGATATCTGTACTTGAACTGTCTTCTTTTCAGCTTGAGACCATTGACCAGTTTAAACCTGATGTTGCGGCTATCCTTAATGTTACGCCTGACCATCTGGACCGTTATGCCGGAATGGAAGAATACTTCAGCGCTAAACTCAGAATAGCAATGAACCAGGATGAAAATGATTTCTATATTTATAATGCAAAAAGCAGATTGCTGGTCGACAGCCTGAATGGGATCAGGAGTAAGAAATTATCTTTTTCTTTATCCGACAGCAGTGCTGACGCGTTTTATAAAGACGGACTGGTCTTCTTAAACAGGCCTGGTAAGCATGCCAGGGCAGTCGAGGCTCTTGATCCTTTGAAGACGCGGCTTATAGGACTGCATAATGTTGAGAACTTGATGGCTGCAATACTTATTGTGATATCGCTTTTAGATAAAATGGGTATTGAGGACGATCTCGGAAGAATAGCTGAAGCATGTTACTCCTTCAAAGGACTTGCTCATCGTATGGAAGAAGTCGGCATTTTTGAAGGCCGGAGATTTATCAATGACTCTAAAGCAACGACTGCCGGAGCAGTTGAAATGGCAATTAAAAGTATACCAGGCGGCAGTATTCTTATAATGGGCGGCAGGACAAAGGGAGACGATTATTCAAGGCTTGGAAGTATAATCAAAGAAAAAATAAAATATCTTGTCTTGATCGGGGAATGCGCCGGTGAGTTTAAGAAAATCTATAAAGATGTTCCGGGTACTATAGCTGATACTATGGAAGATGCTGTACGGAAAGCTATGCAGGCAAGCAGGGAAGGAGATGTAATTATTCTTTCTCCCGCGTGTGCCTCTTTTGACATGTTTGCAAATTTTGAAGAGAGGGGTGATGTTTTCAAAGAAGCTGTGGCAAAATTAAAGGGGGAAGTATCTTGGATCTGAAATCAATATCATCAGGCAGGAGGGACGGGGAACTGGATGTTTTTCTTTTAATAACTGTTTTCATCCTTGCCGGTATTGGTTTGGCCATGATTTACAGCGCCAGTGCAGTGCACGCGTTTAACGAATACGGGGATTCGTTTTATTTTTTCAAGAAGCAGTTTGCATGGGTATGCGCCGGTTTTGTTGCGCTTTTTGTATTTCAAAACATAGACTACCATATATATACAAAATTTACAAAGATATTGCTTTTAATATCAATAGTGCTGCTCATTCTTTTGTTGATCCCAGGTATAGGGCATGGGTCAAAGGGATCTGTCAGATGGCTTGGCTTTAAGGAATTAAGCGTCCAGCCATCGGAATTTATTAAAGTATTCGTTGTCATATATCTTGCAAAGGTCTTTTCATCCGAAGGAGGCGAAAAATCAAATCGTATAATACAGCTTTTAATCCCCATGGTAGTTATATTTGCCGTTTTTCTGCTTATCATGCTGCAGCCGGATTTCGGGACCGGGATTAATCTGTTAGTAGTATCCGTAATAATACTTTTTGTATCCGGATTTTCCATGCTATCCATTCTCTCTCTTGCTGTATTGAGTATTCCCATGTTTTATCTTCTGATATACCAGGTGGATTATAGAAAGGAGAGGATAATCGCTTATCTTGATCCGTGGAAAGAAAGATTTGAAGCAGGTTATCATATAATTCAGTCGTTTATAGCTTTTAAAAAAGGCGGATTGTTCGGTGTTGGCCTTGGATCAGGTACTCAGAAATTAAAAAGATTACCTGAACCGCATACGGATTTTATTTTTGCAGTTATTGCGGAAGAGAGCGGGTTGATCGGTACGGCATTGATCGTTATTATGTATTGCATCCTGTTCTGGAGAGGGATTATAATATCTTTTAATGCCCCGGATAAATTCGGCTCTCTGCTTGCGATAGGTTTAACAATACTTATTGTTATTCAGGCTTTTATTAATATTGGGGTAGTATGCGGGAGTCTGCCGATTACCGGTATTCCCCTGCCTTTGATCAGTTATGGAGGATCTTCGTTTCTGTCAAATATGGTTTTGCTTGGAATATTGTTGAATATTTCAAAATATAAAGATCCGCTGAAATCAGAATATAAGATTGATGAGAGTAGTTGGATTTATGAGTAATCTAAATATATTAATAGCAGGCGGTGGAACAGGGGGACATATTTTCCCAGGTATTTCCTTATATGAACAATTCAAAGGAAAAAAGATAAATGCGGTGCTTCTTGTAAGCAAAAGAGATATGAATTTCTCTCCACTTTCAGGAATTGAACCTAAAAATCTTTTTTATTACAATGCTCCAGCTTTCACAAGAAATATATTGAAGATGCCTTTTTTTCTGATTAATTTTTTAATTACCCTTTTCAGGGCAATTATGCTTTTAAAGAGATTAAACTCTGACCTGGTTATTGGTATGGGTGGTTATGTTTCGGCACCGGTACTTGCGGCAGCAAGGTTGTTAAACCTTCCATTGTTCCTTTGTGAACAGAATACAATACCAGGGAAAGTTACCCTCCTTTTTGCTTTGAAAGCAAAAAGGATATTTACAACTTTTAATATAACAAAAGAATATTTTAAACCCGAAGTAAAAAGCAAAGTTATAAATGCCGGAAATCCTGTAAGAGATAAGGTTTTTACAAAAGCAACCAGGGAAGAAGCCAGAAATTATTTCCATCTTAAACACTGTAAAAAGGTTATTCTGGTTATAGGCGGCAGCCAGGGAGCTTTACAAATAAACGAACTTTTCCTGGGAATAAAGAAAATATTTCCCAATGAATTAAAGGATACAGGTATAATATGGATCACCGGGCATTTTTCGTATAAAAAGTATAAAGAGATTTTAAATGAAACAGGGGGGAATGGATCGACCTATCTGACGCCTTTTATCGATGAAATCGGAATGGCATATAAGGCAAGTGATTTGGCCATATCCAGATCCGGTGCCGGCGGCATAATGGAATTCGCGGCTGTCGGATTGCCTTCAATCCTTATTCCTTATCCTTATGCTGCGGATGATCATCAGGAGAAAAACGCAGAAGTCTTTGAGCATGCAGGAGCCTCTGTAAGGATCCGGAAAGATGAAGCGGTTCCGGAAAAGGTTGGCGGTATTCTCATTGATGTATTAAGCAATTCGAATCAATTATCGCGAATGGCTGATAGTGCGAGGTCAATGGCAAGTATCCACGCTGCCAGGGACATTGTGAATTCAGTTCTGGATGAATTAGAATCGGAATAAATTATTAAAAGTAACTGAGTAGGGAGCAGGATTTGTTTAGAAAATCGGAAAAGATGCATTTTTTAGGTATCGGCGGGATCGGGATGAGCGGTATTGCCGAAATACTTGTAAACCTGGGCTATAAGGTATCAGGTTCTGACATCCATGAATCTGAGATTACACGCAGACTGGAGTCACTTGGCGTAAAGATATTTATTGGTCATTATCCTTCAAATATTAAAGATTATTGTGTTGTCGTAACGTCCAGCGCTATTGATCCTAATAATCCTGAAATAATTGAGGCCAGGAAAAGGCGCATACCGGTAATACACAGAGCTGAGATGCTTGCCGAGTTAGTAAGATTAAAGCTGGGAATCGGTGTTGCAGGTACCCATGGTAAAACAACGACTTCGTCGATGCTATCCTATGTGCTGTTCAATGGTGGAATAAACCCGACTGCCATAATAGGCGGTAAAGTGCTGAATTTTGATTCGAATGCCAGAACAGGGGAAGGGGAATATATTGTGTTTGAGGCTGATGAATCGGACGGCTCTTTCCTGAGACTGATGCCGACTATTGCTGTTGTTACTAATATTGACGCAGACCATCTTGATCATTATAAATATTTTGAGGGATTAAAAGATGCTTTCCTTACATATATGAACAATGTGCCTTTTTACGGGTATTCGGTTCTTTGTCTTGAAGACAAGGTAATAGCTGACCTGCTGTCTAAAGTGGAAAGGCCGTTCTTTACTTATGGATTTTCCGATAATGCCGATTTTAAAGCAAAGAATATAAAGGAATTCCCAGATAAAGTGATTTATGATTGTCACTACAATAGCGATATGATCGGTGAGGTTGAAATAAATCTGTTAGGAAAACATAATGTTTTAAATTCGCTCGCGGTAATAAGCGTGGCTCTTGAACTCGGGATTGATTTCAATACCATCAGGGAAGGATTGCGGGAATTCATGGGGGTCGGGAGAAGACTGGAAAAGATTGGGGAAGAAAAGGGAATTCTTGTAATCGATGATTACGGACACCATCCAACTGAAATAAAAGCTACGTTGCAGGCGATAAAATGCAAGGGCCGGAGGGTCATTACTATTTTTCAGCCTCACAGGTTCACAAGGACGGAGTTATTATGGGAGGATTTCGGTACTGCTTTCGGTAATTCCGATATAGTCTTTCTTACAGAGATATATCCTGCAGGTGAAAAGCCGATAGAAGGGGTTACTTCGGAGTTGATAAAGAGGTCGATCGAGAAGCATGACGGGAAGGAAGTTGATATTATATCCAGGTTTGAGGATATTCCGGATGCGATCTTCAGTATCGTAAGAGAAGGAGATATTGTTCTGACGCTGGGAGCCGGCGATATATATAAAGCAGGTTCAATAATTCTTAACGGCCTGAAAAATATGACTGATTAAATATATGTTTTTAATCAGATAATAATATTAGAGTATCACAGTAACAGGAAATCAGATACTTAAGAAAAATAAATATATTACAAAGATATCCGTTAATATGAATAAGGCTCTAAATATAATCATTATTGTTTTACTGTCCGGATCATTTGCTTTTGCAAATAAGAATATCAGGACTTTTAAAACAATTGAGTTCAAAGATCTTTTGTATTTATCAAAATATGAAATTATTGAAAAGGCGAATATTTATACAGATGGAGAACAAATAATAGTAGATCTTAATTCGCTTGATAAAGCGCTGAAAAAAATACCTTTTGTGAAATCTTTTAAGATTAAAGAGAAAGATCAGAATCTTATTATAGAATTTAAGGAAAACGAGCCTGTCTTTTCCTTGTGCGTCCGGGATGAAGAAAAGAACATACTGGTTGAACTTGATAAGGAATTTCGTATTCTTTCCGTTAACAGGCTTCATACATTGAATTCTCCATTAATATTTATAGCAGGACAGGACATGGGGAAAAACGGAATATCTTCAAGATTGCAGAGTTTTTTAAGATTGATATATAGCCTGCAGTCGGACAATTTACGCATTATGAAGGAAATACTGGAACTGGATTATACAGATCCGAGTAATATAAAAGGGATGTTAAAAGGCAGAAGAACATTGTTCACACTAAAACCTAGCAGGGAGGATTTTAATAGGTTGAATTATGCTGTCGGATATTTCGACGCTGTTAAATATTATCCCCATGCATTGGCGTTAGGCGATAACCCGGGGATTATTAAGTGAATATGCAAGGAGTTTTAACATGGATGAAGTAGCGGTCGGCCTGGATATAGGCACCACAAAGACATGTGCTGTTATCGGTTTCATGAACGAGAACAACCAGGTCGAAGTCGCTGGTGTGGGAGTTGCTCCGTCCAAGGGCCTGAAAAACGGTGTTGTAGTTAATATAGATAGTACAGGTGCCGCAATAATAAAAGCGATAGAGGACGCGGAATTGATGGCCGGGTGTGAGGTTTCCAGTGTTTATGCCGGGATCACGGGCCAGCATTTAAAAGGCGAGAATTCGAGAGGGGTCGTTGCTGTATCCAACCGGGGAAGGACGATAACACCTCTTGAAGTCAGAAGAGTGATCGATGCTGCCCAGGCAATAGTGGTTCCTGTTGACAGGGAAATATTGCATGTTCTTTCTAAGGAATTTTCCGTAGATGACCAGACCGGGATAAAAGATCCTATCGGGATGAACGGTGTGCGCCTTGAGGCGGAGGTTCATATTATTACGTCGGTTACCAGCAGTACACAGAACCTGATAAAGTCGATCACAAAGGCAGGCTTTCAGTGTTCTGATATTATCTTTTCTCCGCTGGCGTGTTCCGAAGCAGTTTTGAATATGGATGAAAAGGAACTCGGTGTTGTACTGATTGATATAGGCGGCGGGACCACGGATATAATAGTATTTTTTGAGGGAGGCGTAGCTTATTCAACTGTCCTCTCAATTGGAGGTATTCATGTTACTAATGATATTTCAATCGGCCTGAGAACTCCTATTGAATCTGCTGAAATGATCAAGAAAAAAGACGGGTGCGCTGTAGTGGATATAGTGGATGCTTCGGAATCAATTGAGGTTCCGTCTGTTGGCGGCAGGGCTCCGCGAAGGATCTTCAAGCAGGAGCTTGTACAGATCATAGAGCCCAGGATGATGGAAATTATGGAGATGGTTGACCGCGAACTGTTAAAAAGCGGGAAGAAAGAAGTTCTTGCTGCAGGAGCTGTTATAACAGGAGGGGGCAGCATGATGGACGGGTGTATTGAGGCTGCTGAGCGCGTTTTGAATATGCCTGTGAGGATCGGGGTAAGCAGGTCTGTAGCAGGATTGAAAGAAGTTGTTGCTACTCCTCAATATACGACCGGTGTTGGTCTTTTGATGTACGGTTTAAAGATGAGGGAGTTCCAGAAAGGAAAAACAAGAATAAGAAGGGAGGGTGGTCTGAGTTCGCTTGGCAAAAAGTTAAAGAGATGGTTTGAAGATTATCTTTGATCCTAAAAATGCCGATATGACAACCAGGCGAATATATTCAGGTTATTTTACCGGATCGGTTTTTATTTTACGGCTCACGGTTATTGTTGCTTAAAAGACTGGCCGTTAGTTTGTAAAGTAAAATATGACGGGCCGGTTAATATATAAATATAACGAAAGTAAATAATTTTATATGAGACATAATATTTGCTTAACATAAAAAATTATTAACATAAGGGGGAATGATGTTTAGATTAGAAGAAGAAAAGAATTTAAGTACGACCATCAAGGTTGTGGGTGTCGGCGGTGCGGGTAATAATGCCGTGAACAGGATGATATCAACAGGAATGGAAGGAGTGGAGTTTATTGTCGTCAATACTGATGCCCAGCAGTTAAGGGACTCCCTTGCGCCTGTCAAGATCCAGATTGGGAATAAGCTTACAAGAGGTCTTGGAGCCGGCGCTGATCCGCAGATTGGGAAAGAAGCAGCGAACGAGGACAGGGACAAGATCCATAAGGCTTTGAAAGGAGCCGACATGGTCTTCATTACTGCCGGAATGGGAGGAGGAACCGGTACGGGTGCTGCTCCTATTGTAGCGGAAGTTGCGAAGGAAAACGATTGCCTGGTACTTGGTGTTGTTACAAAGCCGTTCAGGGTTGAAGGTAAGAGAAGAATGGACAGGGCTATGCAGGGTATTGACAATCTTAAAGAGAAAGTTGATACTTTAATAACAATACCGAATGATTTATTGCTGAAGATAATCGACCGGAAGACTCCTATTGAGGATGCTTTTAAATTAGCGGATGATATTTTAAGGCAGGGAGTTCAGGGGATCGCTGATCTCATTATGGTTACAGGTATTGTTAACGTCGACTTCGCGGACGTAAGGACAGTGATGAAGGAAACCGGGGATGCTCTTATGGGCGTGGGTATCGGCTCAGGGGAAAATAAGGCGATTGAAGCTACCCAGATGGCGATCAATAGTCCTCTTCTTGAAGAGATCAGTATTGAAGGGGCCAAGGCTGTATTGATCAACATTGCAGGCGGTAATGATCTTTCTCTCCACGAAGTTAATGAGGTTACCGATATTATCACACGCCAGGTTGATATGGAGGCTAATATCATATTCGGTACTACAATTGATCCGGTTCTTGACGACAGGATCAGGGTAACTGTTATAGCAACAGGTTTTGACAGGAAGAAGAACCAGCTTAACAAAAAACCTGTCAGGGAAATGGATACAAAAACCGGCACTTCCCTCACTCTTATTGAAGGCAGGGACAGTAACAGGGAGGAAAGGACTGAGAGAAAAGTACCGGCAGGCATGCATACTTTCTCACTTGATTATGAGAAAAAGAGGGCAAGGGATTATTCCCTGGAGGACCTGGAGATTCCAGCTTTTTTACGTCGCAGCGGGGATGCATAGGATATATATCCTGCTAAAATTATTTTTCGTTCAGCTTTTTATGAAGTTATGGTTGATGATTATCAGGACAGTTTTATACGGGGAAATTTCGGCAGTTATACAGGCTCGCGCAGGCTTGCCGGGGATGCTTCGACCAGGGTGTATCACAGGATATACGGCTGTAGCGGGTCGACCTGTATATTGTGTGAGGACAGGGATCTTGAAAAGAAAAATCCGGAGGATTATGCTTATTATATTCTCTATAATATTTTCAGAGAAAACGGAATTCCGGTGCCTGAGGTTTATGCCTGGGACAGCCGGGGGCTTCTCCTTGTTCGGGATCTCGGCGATGATATTTTAGAGATAAAATATGATGACCTGCCCGTGCCGGAGAGGAAAAGAATTTATACCGAACTTATCGGTTTGATTGTCAGGATACAGGGGATAAAGAGAAAAAATAACATCATTCCCTTTGCTTTATCCTTTGATATCGAAAAGCTGATGTTCGAGTTTGACTTTTTCGTTAAGCACGCGATGTCCGGTTGTATTGGAGTTAATTTATCTGCGGGCGATATACAGGCACTAAGGCAGGAGTTTCTGAAGATATCGGGGATACTTAACAGGCCCGATATCTTTGTTCTTAATCACAGGGATCTCATCAGCAGAAATATTATTTTATTCGAAGGTAAAATATACCTGATCGATTTTCAGGATGCCAGGCTCGGGCTGCCGCAATATGACCTGGTGTCATTGTTAAGGGATTCCTATCCTCAGCTTGATGATGATCTATATGCGTATCTTAAAGATCATTATTACCACTTAAGCCTGGAAAGTAATATACATTCCATGAGCCGCGATGAGTTTGAGTATTACTTTGATATTATGGCTTTTCAGAGAAATGTTAAAGCCATAGGTACTTTTGCTTACCAGGCATTTTTGCTGGGAAGAGAAAAGTACAGGAAATACATCCAGCCTACGCTGTTTTATCTTAAAGCTTATGCAGAAAGAAGAGATGATCTTAAAACTGCTTATAATATCATTATGAACTGTATCGGGGATGTTAAGTGAAAGGCTTTATTTTCGCGGCCGGCTACGGCGAGAGGCTTATGCCGATCACAAAGTCCCTGCCTAAGGCACTCATTCCTGTGCTGAATATCCCTTCAATTTGTTATTCCCTGCTGCTTCTGAAAGAGGCTGGCATTACCGACGTTGTGTGCAATCTTCATTACAGGCCTGATGATGTCCGTAATTTTTTAAGCAGCGAATTTGTGTCATATTTTGATTTTCAATTCTCGTTTGAAAAAGATATCCTCGGCACCGGGGGCGGTTTAAAGAAATGCGAGGACATGTTTGACGACGATTTTGTTATCCTGAACAGCGATGTTATTGCCGATTTTAACCTGGCAGAGGCGGTCAGGGTTCACCAATCGGGTTCTTCATTTGCTACTCCTGTACTGCTAAAGACTGCTGAAGCGGGAAAGATAGGAATGATAGGCGTACGTAACAGCATGGTCATTGATTTTAAGAATTTTTTAAAGACTGGTGTATTAAACGATTATATTTATACAGGCGCTGCCGTGCTTTCACCGGAGATCTTTCGTTTCCTTAAGCATGAATTTTCGAGTATTGTATATACAGGCTATACCGGCCTGATAGAACGTTATGGCGGAATTGGCTTTTATGAACATAAGGGAATATGGGAAGATATAGGCATTCCGGCTTCCTTATTGAAAGCAAATATGAACCTGCTGGGCAATCCGGGACAGATCAGCAGGAGATTCAAAGCTGCGTTCGGCAGGGATATTGAGATGATTTCCGGAAGCGCGGTAATTCATGGGAACGCGTCTGTGAAGAACTCCGTTATCGGCGAAGGCTGCATTGTAGGAGACGGCGCAGAAGTAATTAATTCTGTTCTATTAAAAGGGTCGGTAGTTTCAGACAGGATGCATGTGAGTGACAGTATTGTTATGAAGAGCGGGATTATACGAGTATCGGAGGAGGCACAGAGTTGAAGGGATTGTTGACAAAGTATAATGTGAAAAATTATCGTAGTTTTATTAAGAGACCCCACGGTTGAAACCGTGGGCTAGCCTGTTGCTGTTTCTTGTTTCTCAGGGGAATAATGTGTGAGGAAGCAGGGATGCCCCTGCCAGGGTGACACCTTGTGCTGCTGAGGCTATGGGTGGAGTCCCGGTATGTTATGTTTATCGATCAATGAATGAAAAAATGTAATTTTTATCATCCGGGGTCGTGTTTTGGTGCGCCGTACAGGCTGCAGGCGGTATATGGGAGCATATACGAAGGTGAAACGGAGGGGATCGGGTTAGAGTTCAAGGTTGAAAGTTCAAAGTTCCAGGTTAGAGATGAGACTTTTGAGTTCGTTTCGCTTGTTGAAGTACGGTCAAATGCATGTATTACTTTTTTAAGATAATTCGATATATAAAGATTATAACCGCTCATGTTGAGATAGCGGGCCTTTCTGTTGTAGGAGTATTTTTCGTCAGGAAGCATGACCTGCCAGGAGCGAACGGCGTCGCCGAAGCTGCGGCGTACTGCGCGCTGGGATTCGGTATCGGGATTGCGCGGGATCACGTAAAGGCGCGCGCACTGACGGCCGCGGTTCATGTAAAACACGACGTTGCCTATTTTTCCGCTAATTGAGTTTATAAGTATGTTCGGTTTTGCTGTTGCCATTTTGTTTTTCCTAAGAAACCCCCTCCCGGCCTGCGGCCGGACTCCCCCTTATCAAAAAGGGGGAGCACTCTGTGCAGGCAAGGATGAGGAATTATTAAATTGTTTTAAGATCTTCTTGTTACAGGGACGTTTTAAAAGCGAGTTAAAAGTTTCTTCCCCCTTCCAAACATATATACGTAATTGCCTTACATGAGTTACCGGTTTTATTATCCGTAAAAAAAGTTTATTTATTTTTATCCCTCTACTTATATATACAATTTGACCTTACACTTTTTGGGTATTTTGAGGGTATTTTGGCAGGAAATTTGAATTTTTTTTCGGGGAATTGAAAAAAAATGAACCACGGATTACTATGAGCACAGTTCATTTGGATTGAAAGGATGGATAGGAGTGGATTGTGATTAGAAGTGCGTGTTGTGTGAATCTGTTAGGCGCATTCACGAATTAAGCATGTGTTGATGAAG
>CAZVYR010000100.1:0-11744 GCA_964631555.1 uncultured Leptospirales bacterium | reverse complement strand
ACTTTTTCCTGAAATTATAATTCAATATTGACAAATTTAAACATACTCATAAAAAGCACATTATGAACACCATTCAAAGTAAAATAAAAGGAATGCTTCTCGGCACAATAACAGGCGACGCTCTTGGTACACCACTGGACGGTTTGACCCAGGCACATATCAAGGCTGTTTATAAAAATATCGACACATATACCGATCCGTCCCCTGCCCTGAAAGGCAACCCGCAAAACTGGAAAAAACCCGGGTCTTACTCCTCAATTTCACAGCTAATGATACTAATGTCATTGACCCTGTTCTCCAATAAACGCAATAATTTTGAAGCATTCATTGAATCCATAGGCAATACACCCGAAACCGGGGAAGACATATCAGGGATATTCAGGCATCCTGACCACATGATAAAATATCTCATCAGCAGGGCAAAATATCCAGCCAATACTACCGGCGAGTCATTCTCCGCTCCCTGTTCAAGAACAGCCCTTATACTGCTGCCACTTGCAATACGGGATTCCATTTCTTATGAAACCCTGTCTGATGATACATTTAATTATTCAATCCGGATCAACAGAGACCTTCACTCCATTGCCGGCACACTGATCATAAATTCACTAATGAAAAGAATGACGGACGAAACCGGCATGCCGGTCACCAAGATCATATCCCTTGCCGTACAGGAAACCGCCTCCATCTTAAAAATAATGGAATCATTCAGCGGCAAAATATTCGATTCAGGCATGAATCCCGTCTCCTTATTATCTTCAATAAAAGATTATTTAAATATCTTATCCGGAATCAAAAATGAAACCGGCATAAACGAGGCTGAAAAGACAATATACAATTATCTGAATACAAAAATAAAAACACCAGTAACAAGAGCCACTGTAGACCACCCGCTTGCGATAATTCCCTACTCGATTTATGTTACCAGCTACTTCGCAGGCAATCCTGAAGAAATACTATTCCGCGCAGCGGAAAAAGGCGGCTCAACCGCTGTTTTATGCTCATTAACCGGTGCCTTAACCGGTGCCTCTCATGGGATTGACAGCATACCCGAAAATCTTATAAACACACTAATAAACAAAAAACGAATATTATCCATTACAGAAGCGATTGCAGGTAAAAAGATACCAAATGATTCAATAAAGGAATTCGTTCAATCAGAGTCTTCTCTTACACTCAAAGAAGAGCAGGAAAGGAACGCCAAACTCAGGCACATTAAAATAAAACCCCAAAAGAAGAAATCACGCAAAGAAGCTGAAAAAGAACTCTCAGCACATATTGTTGAAAGCTGGACAAAACTGGACAAAGCCAAATGGAGAAAAAAAATCAATAAATCAAAAGAATAAGGAATATACAATTTGACAATGCTGTTGACAAATATTAAATTTTATTTTACAGTAACAGCCAGGTAAAAAACCTGGCATTTTTACAAAAAGAAGGAAATCATGGAATACCTTGCAATAATATTAATCCTCGGGCTGCTAATCTTTGCACACGAACTCGGGCATTTTATATGCGCCAAATTGATGAACATTAATATTGCCGTCTTCTCTATTGGCTTCGGGCCAAAAATATGGAAATATCACATAAAAGAAACAGAATACCGTGTTTCCATCATCCCCTTAGGCGGATACGTTTTTCCAGCAATTGAAAATGAAGAAGAATTCTACAGGATACCTGTTTATAAAAGGATTATATTTTCTCTTGGCGGGCCGCTCGCGAATATATTCCTGCCTGTAATAATTCTTATGATATTATACATAGTAAATTTCGGCTTCTCACCAGAGCTTTTTACAAGGCCTTTTATACAAGTATACGGATATATGCATGCTATTATAAATTCGCTTCCCCGTATATTTGATAATCCCGAACAACTCTCAGGCATAGTAGGAATAGTACAGGGAGGCGCGCATATAATCGGCTCAGGTTCAGGAAGCGCGGTAAGCCTGTTGATTTTACTCAGCCTTAATCTCGCAGTCTTTAACATGCTGCCAATCCCGGCTCTTGACGGCGGTAAAATAATGATGTACATACTGGAAAAAATACATCCAAAGCTATTAAAGATTCAAATGCCTGCCACAATTGCCGGATGGCTTCTGATACTCGGACTCATGCTTTATGCTACTATTAATGATGTGAGCAGATTATTTGCATAATATAATTATACTTAATCCAAGGGAGGGATCATCAATGAAAAAAATAATATACTCCTTATCCTTCATCTCAATCGCGGCCGTATTAGTGCTGTCCATATCCTTGTTCGCGGCTTCTCCGAAAAAAAATGTAAGGACACTTTACTGCAGAATAATAAATGTAACTGATAAATATATCCAAGTAAAAAAAGGAAAAACAGAGATAGTACTTTTCCTTGCGGAAGATACTAAATTCATTGCTCCTGACGGCAGTGAAAACAGCAAAGATATTATTGAGGTATGCCAGTATGTTGACGTAACCTATACCTCCGAAGGCACAAAAAAAATCCTGAAAAAGATCGTAATAAAGAAAAAAAGCGACTGCATCAAATAAATACAACAATTCAAAAATAAACAAAGAGCATTCAAATTACTCAAAATGTCCGGAACAAAATTTATATCAGGATTTTCAACAGTACGTAACGGCATTAAGCTCGGATACCCCCTGGTGGAATCAATAAGATCGGTTCTGCCGCTTGTGGATGAATTCATAATAACCGTCGGCAAATCAGAAGATAACACACTGAATGTTATAAAAAAGATCGGCGATAAAAAGATAAAGATCATAGAAACCGAATGGGACCCAAGGTTTACTGTTAAAGGCAGGATACTTGCGGTACAATCGAATATCGCGCTTTTCCAGTGCAGAGGCGACTGGGCTTTTTACATTCAGGCAGACGAAGTATTCCATAACGAAGACATGGAAAAAATAGCCGGATTATGCGAAAGATACAAACACGATGACGAAGTGGAAGGCATACTCTTTGATTATACCCACTTTTTCGGCAACTACAACTGGTATGGGGATTCATACCACTGGTACAGAAAAGAAATACGAATAATAAAAAACCACAGGGGCATTATTTCTTGGCGTTCAGCTCAGAGTTTCAGGGCTGACGGGAAAAAGATAAAGGTCATTGATTCAGGCGCAAGAATATTCCACTATGGATGGGTACGTCCTCCTGAAGTGATGGCTGAAAAAAGACGACAGCATGACGAACTCCACCACGGCAAAGGTCATCTTAAGAATATACACCAGGCAGATTACAACTATCTCAGTGAAATGGATACCTCCTGCATGAAGCCCTTTACAGGCAATCACCCGGCAGTCATGCGGGAAAAGATCGAAAAATATAAGACGGACTTCAACCCCCGAATGATAAAATACAAGCCTAAATTCAGGGATATTAGGCGAAGAATACAGAATAGGATAGGCAAACTGACCGGCTATTATCCCGGAGAATATAAAAACTATTTCCTATTAAAAAAAGAAACGTAAAACAAATAATTCTGTCTTATTTTCTTTCGATGTTTGTATCACTTTTTTTATCGATAAGCTACTGAGCAAATCAACTACACAGAGTATTCTTTATAATATTATCACTTATGAATATTTACATGATCGGCGTATGCGGAATCGCGATGGGAAGCCTTGCAGGAATGCTTAAGGCAGCAGGACACAACGTCAGCGGCTCAGACACGGATATTTATCCCCCGATGAGCGAAAAGCTTGCGGAATGGGATATAAAGACATTCAACGGTTACAGCCCGGAAAACATCGGTAGCCCGGATACTGTCATTATCGGAAATGCTGTAAGCAGGGGGAATCCGGAGGTAGAGTACGTCCTGAACACAAGGCTGCCTTACCTGTCGATGGCACAGGCTATGTATAACTTCTTTCTCCGGGAAAGAGAAATAATCTCCGTTTCAGGAACTCACGGAAAAACCACAACTACTGCACTCCTTTTCCATATACTTGAAACAGCGGGCGAAGATCCGTCGTGTTTTATAGGCGGCGTCTCAAATAATCTGAATTCAAACTTCAATATAGGCCAGGGCAGGTATTTTGTCATAGAAGGAGACGAATACGATTCCGCTTTTTTTGAGAAAATACCCAAGTTTATATTGTACAAGCCTCATCATCTCCTGTTAACCTCGCTTGAATTCGACCACGCTGATATTTACAAAGATATAGAAGAAATAAAGCTTTGGTTCAACAGGCTTGTTAATATAACGCCTTCAAACGGCAATATTATTTATTCAAACCAATACCCTCATCTTGAAGATATCGTCAAACAATCCCGATCCAGAACCATGTCTTACGGTAAAACAGGTCCAGGTTTTATTTATACTTTCTCTAATTATTCCGGTTCCTTTACACATTTTAATATCTTAAGCCCCAAATACGGAGAGCTGAAACTGAAGTCAAAGCTGTTCGGTGAATATAATCTTGCCAACATAACAGCAGCATCTGCCATATCGTTAGAGCTTGGAATAGACAAAGAGCATATCATTTCCGCAGTAGAATCATTCGCAGGAGTCAGAAGAAGGCAGGAACTTATTTTTGAAACTGAGCGTCTCAGAATTTATGAAGATTTTGCTCATCACCCGACTGCAATAAAATTCTTCTTAGATGAACTGAAAACCCGCTTCCCTGATTACACAATCTGCGCTATCTATGAACCGAGATCAGCCACAAGCAGGAGGAATATCTTTCAGAAAGAACTTATCGAAGCATTCAGTGCTGCTGACCGGGTTCTGATCAAAAAGCCGTACAAACCCGATACAATACCCTGTGCCGAGAGAATTGATATTGAATATGTTGTTAAAAGTATAAAAAATAACAGAAAAAGCGCCCTTTTATTTGATAATGTCGAGTCTATTATCGACCTGATATTACCCGGAAACCCGGATCATGAAAAGACCATCATTGCCGTAATGTCAAATGGCAGCTTTGACGGCATATACAATAAACTCAAAACAAGGGCAAAGGAATATTACAATGAGCCCGCAGATAGATGAATTAAAGAAAATATACAAATCAATCAGAAAGGACATAGAAAAACAGATCCTGAATTTCAAAGGAATATGGAAAAATGGGAAAGAAGAGGACTTGTTCACAGAGCTTGCATTCTGTATACTGACTCCGCAATCAAAAGCAAGGTCAGGCTGGCAAGCAATCTGTAATCTCAATGAGAAAGATCTTCTCTTGCATGGCCAGTATAATGAAATAAACCAGGAATTGAATATAGTAAGATTTAAAAACAAGAAAACCGATTATCTCCTCCTCGCCAGGGAAAAATTTCTCATAAACGGAAATCCCGGGTTAAGAAATATGCTAACCCGGCTCCGTAGTATTCACGAAAAAAGAGACTGGCTGGTTAGCGAAGTAAAAGGATACGGTTTCAAGGAAGCGAGCCATTTTCTCAGAAACATCGGCTTTGGCGATGAAATAGCCATACTAGACAGACATATATTAAAGAACCTCAAAATTTTCAATGTTATTGAAGAAATCCCCGCTTCTTTCACAAGAAAAAAGTATCTTGAAATAGAAGAACAGCTAAAATTATTCGGTAAGGATATTAAAGTCCCCACAGACCATCTTGATTTTGTCTTATGGTATAAAGAAGCACGAGAAGTTTTTAAATAACCCGGACTTTCGCTTTATTCAGATTTTTTTTCCTGCTCCTCATTCTTCTTCTCTTCCTCTTGAGGTTTTTTTAATTTCTCAATTTCCTCCCTGTTCGTTTTTATATCAGCTTCACAGGTTTTTATCTTTGCCCGGATATCAATTAAAGTTGTCTCTTTCATATCCAATGAACCTTCCCCATCTTCCATCTTCGCCAGAACAATTTTACCGATCTCAATTAGTTTCTTTTCTATATCGCCCTCATACTTCTTTATATCCAGGGTAAGTCTCGCAATCCTTGAATAATCCCCGGTTTTATCCACAATCTTTTTACTGACCTTTAAAAGGGAATGTTTTACATCATCAATAAAAGCCATACACCAAACCTCCTGTTTTTAATTAAATAAAAGCTTTCATTTCCCTACTATTTCTTCAATTGATTCCCAGAAAAAAATCTTATCTATACGGTTTCTTACATATGCTTCAATAAGACGTTGTACTTTTTCAGGAAAAAAAGTCCAGTATTTCTTTGCCCACCCGTCCGGAAAACCGGTTAACTGTGCTGCTGTCAACTCGCCTCTTGCATAAGCAATAAACTGGGAAATCATGGTTTTCATAATATGCGCAGGGACTTTTCCCCGTTTTTTCTGTTCGTCAGGGACCCATTGATCCAGCAGTACATTGATGCTTTCTTCAGGTATATTCGGATCATATTGCAGGATCATAGTCCTTACAGCGTCCCTTGCGCTCCTGGTAATCTGTTCGGAAGTAAGCCCCATCCTGGAACGGAGGTCGTTTGCAAAATTAGACGCAATTTCATTCACATTTACCCCGCCTAAAGAGTTCTTTCTTTCGCGCTTCTCCAGCAATGACTGAAGCTCGAGCAAATCTTCGGGTGAGGCTTTCTCAAAAAATTCATCGATTATTGCTTTTATTGCTTTTTGATCATCATCCTGCATACAATATTATCGTTCCTATGAATTATTATCCTCTTTCCTTGCAAGCCTTACTTTCCTTCTTTCGTCTGCCTCAAGATTCCGTTTCCTGTCCACCTCTGTCTCGCATATTAAGGGAGGTATCTCCTTTGGCTTGCCAAGATCATCGATAGACACAAGTGTCAGATATGCTGAAGCTATATGCTTGATCTCACCGGTAAACAGATTCTCAGTTTCTGCTCTTACTCCTACCTCCATTGATGTTCTTCCTGCAAAATTCAGACTGGCCTTCAGAATAAGCAATTCACCGATATAAGCAGGTTTGTGAAAATCAAGCCTGTCAATTGAAGCTGTAACCACATATGTCCGCGCATGACGAATAGCAACGATTGCCCCGGCATTATCAATATGTTTCATAATAACACCGCCGTGAACATTACCGCGCGCATTTGCATCTTCAGGCATGAATACATGTGAAAGTGTTATAGAAGTTTCTTTTACTGTTTTACCCTGCAAAGTCAAATTCCCCTCATAATAAAAATTATTATATGTTTTACAAATTCCCCCGGCAAAGACACCGGGATATTATTGGCAGTACTATTAAAAACAATACCCTGTCATGAAAATTTATTAATAATATTTACAATACCAGCATAAATGGCAAATCATGTTGCTTTATTACTAATGCTTATCCTTAGTGTCCCCTCATCTTTTTATAAGCATTGATCAATCCGTTTGTGGAAGAATCATGAGAGGATACCATATTATTGTCAGAAAGCTCAGGAAGAACTTTTTTAGCAAGCTGTTTCCCCAGCTCAACGCCCCACTGATCAAAACTATATATATTCCAGATCAATCCCTGAACAAATATCTTATGTTCATACATGGCAATTAAACTGCCAAGAGTCCTTGGAGTTAATTTCTTATATAAAATTGAGTTTGTCGGCCTGTTGCCTTTAAACACCCTGAACGGCATTAAAAAAGCGATCCTTTTCTTACTCAATCCCGCGTCACTCATCTCGCTTATTACTTCCTTTTCGCCTTTGCCGTTCATGAGCGCTTCAGTCTGTGCGAAAAAATTCGAAAGCAGGATCACATGATGATCTCCGACAGGGTTTTGACTAATGCATGGAGCCAGAAAGTCGCACGGGATAAGTTTAGTACCCTGATGTATAAGCTGATAAAAGGCATGCTGTCCGTTTGTACCCGGCTCACCCCAAATCACAGGACCTGTCTGATATTCAACTGTCAAGCCTGACCTGTCAGTTGACTTGCCGTTGCTCTCCATATTGCCCTGCTGAAAATAAGCCGGAAACCTGTGTAAATACTGGTCATACGGGAGTATTGCTTCTGTTTCACACGAAAAAAAATTATTATACCAGATTCCTATTAACGCGAGAATAACAGGTATATTTTCCCCAAAAGGAGTCTCCCTGAAATGCCTGTCCATTGCATGAGCTCCGCCAAGAAGCTCAATATAGTTATCATATCCTATTGAGCAGGCTATTGATAAACCGATAGCCGACCATAGCGAATACCTGCCTCCTACCCAATCCCAAAATTCGGACATATTCTCAGGATCAATACCGAAATCCCGAACTCCCTGAGTATTGGTCGATATCGCGACAAAATGCTTTGCTATTGCACTTTTATCCTTTAATCCATCAAGCAGCCATTCCCGTGCAGTATTTGCATTTGTCATTGTCTCCTGTGTAGTGAAAGTCTTTGAGGCTATCATAAAAAGAGTAGTCTCAGGATCCAGTGGTTTTAATGTTTCGGTAATATGAGTTGCATCTACATTTGAAACAAAATGAAGGTTTATATTGCTTTTTTTATATGGCTTTAGTGCCTCTGTAACCATAAGAGGCCCTAGATCTGAACCACCAATACCTATGTTGACAATGTCACTGACCGCTTTGCCGGTAAAACCTTTCCATTCTTTTGACAACACCCTTACTGAAAACACCCGCATCTTTTTAAGCACTTTATTGATCTCAGGCATCACATCAACACCGTCAGCGTAGACCGGGTTCCCTGAAAGATTACGAAGCGCTATATGAAGAACAGACCTGTCCTCAGTCTCGTTGATCCTCTCTCCAAAGAACATCCTTTCTATCGAAGTCTTTAAGTCTGTCTCATCTGTGAGCTTTAAAAGAAGGTCCAGTGTTTCCCCGGTTATTATATTTTTTGAATAATCGACAAGTATATCCTCAAAGACAAGGGAATATTTATCAAATCTCTCTTTATCCTCAGCAAAGAGGTCTTTCAACTGCCTGTCTTTCATAGAAATATAATGCTTTGCCAGCCTGCCCCAGGCTTTTGTCTTTACGGGATTTATTTTATTAAGCATTATTCTTTATCTATTATAATCTTCATTTCAGGTCAGCATATTCCTGCACAATGTCCGCCGTAAATGCCTGCATACCCTCATACGTTTTATGGTGCTTCAGCATATCCCGAATCACGCTGAAAGGTAGTGTAGAAATATGCGCACCCAACAGCGCGGCCTCTCTTACCTGCCGCGTATTCCTTAGCGAAGCAGCCAGAACTTCCGAATCAAAACCATAATATTCAATAATATCAACGCACTTGCCCACCAGGTCGATCCCGGAAACGATCCCGTTATCCTCCACTATCATGCCGTCTTTCTCCATCCCGGATGCCGGGAAATAGTCCGACTTGCTAAATTTACTCCCAATAGTTTTTCTCAGGTAATCATCAATCCTGCCTGCGAACGGGCTTAAAAATTTCGCGCCTGCTTTTGCCGCAAGCAGAGCCTGCTCCGGCGTAAAAATCAATGTACAGTTAACAGGGATTGATTCCTCTGTTAATCTTCTGATCACATTCAGACCGGCAAAATGATTCGAATCCTCGTCTTTAAAAGCCGGGTTCACGGGTATTTTAATATAAACATTATTCGCGATCGGGTTAAAGATATCAAATATTCTCTTTGCCTGCTCCACCATACCTTCAGCAGAAATCTCGGTTACCTCAAGGCTGACAGGTGTACTTGCCGCAATCTTCAGAATCGATTTTATATAATCCTTAAGATCCAGCTTTCCCCCGGAGGAAATTCTCTTATTAACAGCAGATTTTAAAAGCGAAGGATTAGTCGTCACACCATCAACAACTCCCCATTCATAAGCCTGCCTGATCTCATCAATATCCGCACTGTCAATGAAGATTTTCATGTAATAAAGCCTCCTTTAGCCTGCCCTGCTGTCATCGCACGCATCATCTGCGTCAGCTCCTCTGGAATGCTCCGCTGTATCAGTCTTTCTGCATTCCGGTAAATCTTCCTTCAGTATCATTGGTTTGTTGCAGCAAACCGGAGCCTCTGAATTGCCCGATTTATCTTCCATCTCTTTGCCGCATTCCCTGCATTCATAAATTTTTTTATCTTCCATTGTTAGAACCTCCCTTTATTATTTATCAACTATATTATAAATTATAAGCTTTAAATATAAATTACAATAACAAAATTATAAATAAAATGATCCGGCTGCCGGACTTATATGCGCAATTCTCTGCCTATTTTTTCATTTTTTTGAGTATCGATTTTTTAATCCCGAAACAACAAGATTATATGAGTGATCTATAAGTTTTAAAACCTCTGCATCAGGTATATTGCCATTAATTAATATTGTATTCCAGTGTTTCTTGTTCATGTGGTATCCGGGCATTATCTCCGGATATTGCGAACGAAGCTGAATGGACAATGCTGGGTCGCATTTAAGATTTAACGTCAGCTCCTCAGAATCGATATTCGTAATGGCAAACATCTTATTTCCAACTTTAAACACAAGGGTTGAGAAATCAAATGGAAAATCCTCTATTACTCCCTTTTTAGACGCACAGTATTTTCGGATTTTCTTAAGATTCAGCATAATTCGATTTTACTTATGAGATATAATAACACCGTTTATGAAAATACTGCCTTGAAAGCTGCAAACGTTTTATCCATCCCTTCAGAAAAAGATGTATATTTAAACCCGAAGAGCTGTGTCATTTTCTCTCCGCTGCACAGATCATCCGTGTCCAGCGGAAACGGCAGAGGGATATTTTCAGCATTGACCTGCGATATTGTCACCGGTCTTCTTGCAAACGTCGCCCCGTTACAGCGTTCCAGCTCCGAAAACAAAGTGGTATATGTTACCTGCTCAGTTCCCGCAAGATTGAATTCCGCGTTATATGACATTTTATCCCCCACTAACAACTCAAGCGCACGGGCGACGTCCGTGACATATACCATGCTGAACTTTGCATCTGCATCCACTGGTTCAGGCACAGGAATGCCATTTACTATCTGCCGTATGAAATACGACTCCCGTGGAGCATAATTATAGGGCCCGTATATGAAGGTCGGTCGTACGATCGTGTATGGTACTCCCAGGGAAGCACCCTCGTCTTTCAACTCACTCTCCAGTCGCACCTTGTTGGATATATATTCCAGGATCGGGTCTGCTCCCTCCGGTGCTAACACAGGATCACCTTCTTTTTTCACACCTGTTGTTACAAATACACTGCTGGTACTTATGAATATGTACTGACCAATCTTGCCGGGCAGTGCCTTTATGATCATGCTTATCTCACCGGGATTATATCCGCAAAAATCAATTACAGTATCAAATTTTATATCAGGCAGTATTTCAGACAGCTTTACCGCATCATGCCTGTCGCATTTATACTCACTAACACCGGGCAGATTAAGAGTATACTTGCCGCGATTTACTACATACAGCGCAACCTTGTCACCTTTTGAAGCATATATGGAAAAAACTCTGCCCGCAAAATAAGTACCGCCTATAACAAGTACATTTTTCTTCACAGGATATCTCTCATTCATACTGTGACGGAAGCGAGGAAAGGAAGCTGTCCGAAATGCTCTGCTGCAGTTGTTCCCCGTATGATGTGAAGAACCAGTCCTCCGTGTTCGTCAGTTCCTGCCGCCGAAGCTCTTCTGCTAACTTACTGCATATTTCTGTTATTATTTCATTTCGTTTCATGACTGAATCGTGAGAAAATCCTTCAATAAGCGTCATCTCATACATAAGTGTTCCGATGTTACTGCCAAGTATGGGCATCTCCTTCATCCGGCGGTATGCCCATTTGTAAAACGGGCGGAATATCCTGTTCAGCAGGAATACAAGGCCTGTCACATTTTCACAGAATCGGGTCAGCACCGTTTGTACTGTGACCCAGTCTTCT
>CAZVYR010000099.1:0-11883 GCA_964631555.1 uncultured Leptospirales bacterium | reverse complement strand
TCCTTAAAACGTAGGATAATACCTGTTATATACATACCAACTTCAGTCAGGTCCTGTTTCAGAATGTCATTTGTAATTTCCAAGACTTTTCCAAGTGGCTCATTCCTATGTTTGTTAAAATTGCGAAAAACCACTGGCTTAGCAAGTATTGTGATTAATGCGGAAGCAATACCATGTCCGGATACGTCAAAGATGGATAATCCTGACAGATACTGTTTTTCATAATAGAAATCATAGAAATCGCCTGACACCCCGAACCTCGGCATAAAATATAATGCTATATCCCAGCTTGACTTTACATCTGGCTGTTCAGGAAATAAAGTTTTTTGTATTTCATGAGCGAGTTCCATTTCAATCTTGGTCATATTATGTGTTTGTTTAAGTTCCAGGTTCAGAGATAACAACTTTTCATTTATATCCTGAAGATGTTTCTTTGTCTTCTCAAGCTCCTGGTTCTTATTAGTGATCTGATTTGCAGTAATAGAAATAATAATACTAGTAGGAACCAAACATAATGCGTAAAAGATATCATTCACAAAATCTCCGGAATATACATTTATATGAACCGAATAATAAATCACGGAAATATAAGCAATAACCGTCCCGATCGAAAGCATGAGGGACTGTATAGTATTGGTATAAGATTGCACAATAGTAATGGCCAGAATTGAGCTGAAAAGTCCGAAAAGCCTGAAGTCTTTCAATGAGTATATCCATATTACGAACAATACCAGGTATATAATTAACTGTAAAAGGAATATTGCGTTTTCAAGAGCAATGGAAACAAACTTTTTATAATAAAGAAAAAATATAATAAATATTGTACATAAAATAACAATTGCTGAAATTGTGATCAGTTTATTATACGGGATATTAGCCAGTCCAATGAGCTTTGCAATAAAGGTCTCAATAACTATCAGGGAATATCCAATAAGAACCAGGATATTTGCGTTTAATATATATTTATATCTGTTGGATTCAGTTTGTAAGGCTGAAGAGAGCATACAGGTTTAGCCTTTAATATTAAAATGTTCTTCTGAGAAACAAATATTAAACGATCTGTCTCATTGCTTTTTTTGTTTCTTCAGGATTTGTCCCCGCTCATTTAGCGGAGCCACCCTTAGGGCGGTGTGGATTACTAACTATATAATAATTTATAATAAACAACCAAACAATGAAAATATCAAACCGGAATCACGAAACAACTTTATTATGATAAACATCGGCAATACTACAACTTCTGAATAATTTGTATTATTATAATTGTTGCAAATTTTCGATAATAAAATAATATTTGGCCTGTTTTATGCACCATTTGAATATATAAATATATAATATGTTTGGCAAGTTATAAAAAAAATTTTGCATTTATTTAAAAAAAGTTGACGTTATAAAGATATTATCCTACTGTATCGGTGTGTAACCAACTGGTCAAGATTTATAATTGATAAAAAACTTAAGAAAAGACCATTAGTGGAATCAGTATTTCTGAATTTCATTCTCCATATGGCCAACTTAAATATTGCAGCAGTCTCTATATTTAGTAATAGATTTATTGATGCAAAGACAGTTCCGGCAATTAGATAAACTTTAATAAAACGTAAACTGCCTGATGACTTCAAAAATAAGAAACTAACAAGCAAAAAATTCAGGAGTAACTAAACGTAAATCCAATCGTCCTTTTTAAGATGGAAACAGGATAAAGTTTATTCGTTAAATTATTTGTATAAAAAACTTGACTTATAAATATCCGGAATAAAATTTAATACATACCGACATACAAATACATCCATGCACTAAACAAAATAGATGAAAAGACAATTAACCATAATTGTAATCAAACAGGAGACAAATTACACATATATATTCAAGCCATAAAGTGAAAATTATTACAGATATATACTTCTATGTCTTAAAGCACATGATAATCAATTTTAAAGTTATTAAAAATTTTCCAGCATAAGGAGAAGAAAATGAATATCAAAGCTGCAGTTACTTTCGAAAAATCTGCTGAGTTTAAAATCGAACAAGTGGAGCTCAGCGATCCAAGAGATCAAGAAGTTCTTGTTCGGATTGTCGGTTCAGGTATATGCCATACTGATCTGGCAGCAAGAGAACAATACCTGCCTTATCCCTTACCAGGAGTACTTGGACACGAAGGTGCCGGTGTTGTTGAAAAGGTTGGAAGCCGCGTAAAAAAAGTCAAACCTGGTGATCATGTCGCATTATCCTGGGACTGTTGCGGTGTATGCCCCTCATGTAAATCAGGAAAAGACCCATATTGTCATAGTTTTTTGCCCATCAATTTCGGTGGAGTCAGGTCCGACGGTAGTGTTACAATGAAAAAAGGATCTCAGGACATCCACGGTTCTTTCTTCTGTCAGTCGGCATTTGCTTCTCACGCACTAGCCAATGAAACAAATGTTGTTAAAGTCAGACAGGACGTCCCCCTTGAAGTTCTTGCCCCTCTTGGTTGCGGCATCCAGACAGGTGTTGGAGCTGTTTTAAATAGCCTCAAACCCGCAGCAGGGTCGTCAATAGCCATATTCGGTGTAGGAACAGTCGGGATGAGCGCTATTCTAGGCGCAGTATTAAGCGGCTGTACCACTATTATTGCGATTGACCTCTTTCCGGATCGTCTTGAATTAGCAAAAGAATTTGGTGCTACTCATACCATCAATCCTAAAAAAGATGATCCTGTAAATGCAATCATGGACATAACGGGCGGTGGTGTTAACTTTTCTCTTGAATGCGTTGGGAATCCCGCGCTTCTTCGCCAGGCAACTGACTGCCTTGCCCTGCTTGGAGTCTGTGGCCAGGTTGGTGCTGTTGCTCCGGGAACCGAAGCTACACTCAACATGGACAAGATCATGAATGGCCGTACGGTTAAGGGTATCATAGAGGGAGATTCAGTCCCCGATCTTTTTATTCCGGTTCTTATCGATCTATATAAACAAGGTCGTTTACCCTATGATCGGCTGATCAAATATTATCCATTCGAAGATATAAATAAAGCAGTTGAAGATATGGTTAAAGGGGTTACCATAAAGCCGGTTTTACGTTTTTAAGTATAACAATTTCTAAATACAAAATATTTTTATAAATAATAGTGAATGTATCATAATAAAAACCGCATCTTATATTAAGAAATAATTTCTTATCATGGGGAATATATGATGTGAATTCTATGAAAAAGTCACTATACAAATACTAAGTTAACGGATATCGTAGATATTAATTTTTATTTAAGATAATTCATTAATTTATTTTAAATGGCTACTATGCTCTTATTTGTATTTAGAAATATTAGTAAATCACTTTTGAATCTTTAAAGGAGGGATAAATGAAGTTTATCAAAGTTAATATGAAAACCAAAACCATAAACGTAGAGGATGTTCCTGATGAGTATAATGGTTTAGGTGGCAGGGGTCTTACGGCAGCTATGATCAACAAAGAAGTTCCGCCAAAATGTGATCCTTTGGGACCGGATAATAAGTTGATTTTTGCTCCGGGTACATTAAGCGGCACATCTATGGTTAACACCAGCAGAGTTTCCGTCGGAGCAAAGAGTCCTCTTACAGGTGGAATCAAGGAAAGTAATGCAGGCGGAACAATGGGTGCTGCACTGGGACGTCTTGGAATTACTGCTATAGTATTTGAAGATCAGGCTCCGGAAGGAGAGCTGAGTTTATTAAAAGTGGACATAAACGGGAACGCAACCCTTTCTTCGGCGCAAGAATACAAAGGAATGCGTACTTATGAAACCGTTGAAAAGCTTAGTGGAATCTACGGTAAAAAAATATCCATAATGTGCATCGGGCCTGCCGGTGAACAAAAACTTTCTGCTTCTTCCATTCAGGCAACCGATGTGGACGGCAGACCGTGTCGCGCAGCAGGCAGGGGCGGACTTGGCGCTGTTATGGCTTCAAAGGGTTTAAAAGCTCTTGTAGTTGATCAGGGAGGCAAAAGTAGTGACACAATCGCTGATTCTGAAAAATTCAAGGAAGCTGTAAAGATTGTTGTTAATGCAATAAAAAATGATGTTTTCAGCGGTCAGGTACTGCCAAACCTTGGAACGGCTGCATTAGTTGCTCCTCTCAACTCAATGGGAGGATTTCCTACTTACAATGCAAGAAAAGGTGTATTGGATGGCTGGGAACAAATCAGCGGTGAGAATATCGCGGAGATCATTAAAAAACGCGGTGGGAACACAACACACATGGGTTGTTCTCAATGTATTATTCATTGCTCCAATGAATATGTTAACGAACAAGGCAAGTACGTAACTAGTTCCCTGGAATATGAGACTATCTGGTCAATGGGCGGTATGGCCGGAGTTGTTGACGTGGATACCATAGCTCAGCTCGATTTTCTATGTGACGATATCGGACTTGATACAATGAGCACAGGTGTTGCGATTGGTGTTGCTATGGATGCCGGTTACAAGGAATTTGGTGACAAAAAAGCAGTACTGGAAATGCTTGAAGAGATAGCCCAGGGAACGGCTTTTGGGAAAATTCTCGGAAACGGCCCTGTGGCAGTAGGAAAACATTTCAATCATTCCCGCGTACCTGTTGTAAAAGGTCAGAGCATTGCAGCTTATGATCCGCGTGCTTTGAAAGGAAACGGCGTAACCTATGCTACATCACCTATGGGTGGGGATCATACTGCCGGAAATCTTGTAGGCTTATATTTAGGAAAGATACTGGATCCGATAAAAACAGATGGACAGGTTGATGCTTCCAGAAATCTGCAAATACATATGGCAGCATATGATTCAACAGGTCTGTGCATGATGGCGGCTCTTTCATTGTTTTCTCCTGAAGCTGCCGAAGCATATAGAAATGCGCTTAGTGCTAAAACAGGAAAAAAACTAGGGCCTGACGACTTTCCAGGTGCAATGGGTGTCGAAGTATTAAAAGCAGAAAGGGAATTCAACAGAAAGGCAGGATTTACAAAGGAAGATGACAGACTTCCTGAAATGTTTTACAAGGAACCCCTGCCACCTCTAAATACTGTATTTGATATCAGCGATAAGGAGATTGATAGTACATTCGACTTTTAATTTAGTACTTTTTAAATCAAGTGTATTTCCCGGTATGTACTGGGAGATACACTTAAAATTTATAATTATGAGAAGAACCTGAAGAATGCACAATTATGAAAATTATCGTTAAATTATATGGCACTCTGCGTGAAAAATTTTCAGACTATCAACATTCACATGGTATGGAACTTGAATTACCTGATGGATCTTTAGTTAAAGATTTGTTGGTTAATTTGAAAATAGCTGAATCTCAGGGTGCAGTAGTATCAATGAATAATCGAATACTAAAATCTAACGATCAAATCCAGGAAAACGGAGAGATTCAGATTTTCCAGGCTGTCCATAGTGGTTAAAATAAGATTTAAATGTTTCCAAATGAAGTATGAAATAATAGAAACAATTTAGCAATGCTGACTTTACATAAAAATATATTATTAAGCTATAAACTAACACATCTGTAGGCAGTTAAAATATATAAGCAGGAATTTTATTTACATTTTCCTGTGTTGTATTTGTTTAATATATTTATTAAGGAGGTTTTAGCTATGCCAGGAAAACTGGTGAAACTATTATCGGATTTAAAAGAATCCGAGGCCATTGAATTTGTTGAAAAGGCCCTGGAAAAAGGTACTGATGCTTCTGAGCTTCTTGATGAAGCAAAAGAAGGCATGGGTATCGTTGGACAAAGGTTTTCCAGTGGTGAATATTTCATTCCTGACCTTGTTTATTCGGGAGAAATACTGAAAAGTATTGTACAAATACTCGAGCCAAAACTTAAACAAGCTTCAGGGCAAGAAGGTAAGCGTATAGGGAAAGTTATTATCGCGACTGTAGCCGGAGATATTCACGACATTGGAAAAGACTTGGTTGTTTTCATGTTAGATGTAAACGGATTTGAAGTAATAGACCTGGGTATTGACGTACCGGTCCAAAAAGTTGTAGATTCTGTTAAAGAATCAGGCAGTACTGTTGTCGGACTCAGCGGTTTCCTTACTCTCGCATTTGATTCTATGAAAGAAACTATTGATGCTATTAAGGCAGCCGGACTTCGTGACAAAGTCAAAATTATGATAGGTGGTGGCCAGATTGATGAGCAAGTAAAAAATTATACAGGCGCTGATGCATATGGTAAAGACGCCATGGAAGCTGTTAAATTAGCCAAACAATGGATAGGAGGTTAATCTAATGGAAAAGAAATGGGAACAAATGAATGCGGACGAAAGACAGGAGGTTATGTACGAGAAATGGGCATCTCCTGTGGACCCTGAAGGAAAACCCCTAAAATTCAACAGCCCTCAGGCTGAAAAATTGTTCAAAGAAAGATGCGCCAGGGTAAAAGATGCCATCCAGATGAAGAAAAAACCTGATAGAGTCCCGGTATGGGTAACTCCAAGTATGTGGCCGATTAATTATGCAGGATATAAAGTGAAAGAAGCAATAACTGACTATCCTAAAGTCGCAGATGCATTTCGAAAATTCATTCTGGACTTTGATCCTGATATGCATATGGGTGCAGTAGGACCGGGTTCAGCCAGGTTCTATGAACTGATGGATTATAAACTATATGCGTGGGCTGGGCAAAAAGTCGGAGATAACGCCAGCTACCAGGCCATTGAAGGTGAATACATGAAGGAGGATGAATATGATGCACTTATTGATGATCCTACAGATTTTTTCATCCATACATACCTTCCGCGCGTATTCGGCGTATTAAATCCGGGATTTAGTATGCTTCCGACTTTTACAAGCATACTTGAAATATACGGCGTGCCTGTAAATTTTATTCCGTTCGCAACTCCGCCAGTTCAAAATGCTTTTAAAGCTATGGCTGAAGCAGGCGCAGAAGCTATAAAATGGATCACTGTTGCCGGGGGCTTGGGCTATGAAATGGCAGCTGCCGGCTATCCTTCAATGCTCGCAGGTTTTTCAAAGGCTCCGTTCGATACTCTGGGTGATACACTGAGAGGCATTAGGGGAGTAATGATGGATATGTACCGCAGGCCTAAAAAGGTACTTCAGGCAGTTGAGAGGCTGACACCGATCATGATAAAGATGGGCGTAAATACTGCAAAAACTACGGGTTTCCCATTGATATTCATACCTCTGCATAAAGGAGCTGACGGCTTTCTGTCCGACGAGCAATTTAAAAAATTCTACTGGCCAACATTTAAAGAGCTTATCAATGGACTAATCGAAGGCGGAGCTATTCCTATGCCCTGGGTCGAAGGTTCATGGAGTTCGCGTATTAAGATTATGAAAGATATTCCAAAAGGGAAAACCCTCTGGATGTTCGACCAGCAGGATATGGCAAAGGCAAAAGAAATAATGGGCAGTGTTGCATGCATTGGCGGAAATATGCCGTCTTCCTTACTCGCATTAGGCAAACCGGAAGAAGTAAAAGACCATGCAAAGAAGTTGATTGATGTATGTGGTAAAGGTGGTGGTTACATCATGTGTAACGGTGCATTCTTTGATCATGCCAAACCAGAAAACGTTAAGGCTATGGTTGACTTTACCAAAGAATATGGAGTATATAAATAGTTGTAAAACAGCGGACATTCTGTAATGTCCGCTGTTTTTAATCAAAATATATTAACTTAATGACTCAGGAGAGATAAAATAATTTGTAAATTTTTATAAAAATCCCCGGAGAGTTCATACAAATATTATTCCAGAATAAATACCGGGGATACTTTCAGGGGAATTGTTATTTTATATAAAGAGGAGATTATTTCATCTAAACCAATCAAACAATAGGCAGATGTACCTGCCATATAACTAAACTACCTTCCTCCCTTTGGAACTAATTACCCCCGATAAAGTTAATACTACTACAAGAAACTTATCTATACCAATGCAATGTTACGATTAAAAACCAAGTATCCGGATGCAAAAATATCCCGATTATTCTGTAAGCAAAGATAGAATAAAACAAAGAAATTAATCGGGAATATTTAATATATCAAGGAGGTTTTCAGTAATGGCTGGGAAATTAATCAAATTATTATCCGATTTAAAGGAATCCGAGGCCATAGAATATGTCGAGAAAGCTTTGGAAAAAGGCACTGATCCCGCAGAACTCCTGAACGAAGCAAAAGAGGGAATGGGTATAGTAGGTCAAAGATTTTCCAGTGGTGAATACTTCATTCCTGACCTTGTTTTTTCAGGAGAAATACTTAAAAGTATTGTTCAATTATTAGAACCTAAATTGAAAAAAGATCAAGATAAAGATGCTAAACGCCTTGGAAAAGTGATCATAGGCACAGTTGCCGGAGATATCCATGATATTGGAAAAGATCTGGTTGTTTTTATGTTAGATGTGAGCGGATTTGAAGTTTTCGATCTGGGTATTGATGTTCCGGTAAAGAATTTTGTAGATAAAATAAAAGAAACCGGAAGCACGGTCGTTGGTCTTAGTGGTTTTTTAACTCTTGCTTTTGATGCCATGAAAGAGACCATTGATGCTATAAAAGCGGCCGGGCTGCGGGATAAAGTAAAAATCATGATTGGCGGCGGTCAGATAGACGAACAGGTTAAAAATTATACCGGAGCAGATGCGTATGGTAAAGATGCGATGGAAGCTGTTAATTTGACTAAACAATGGATAGGAGGTTAATCTAATGGAAAAAAAATGGGATGAAATGTCAATTCAGGAAAAAAGAGATGTAAGATTTGCTGCATGGGCTTCACCCAAAACCCCGGACGGTAAAGACCTTCAGTTTCAAAACGCCGAAGCAGAAGCAATGTATAAAGCAAGTGTACAACGCTTTAGGGATGTAATCGAATTAAGAAAGCCGGATAGAGTACCCATAATGCTTATGACTACTTTTATGCCGGCATTCTTAGGCGGGGCCAGCGCCTATGAGGTAATGTATGATACCGAAAAATTAAAATCGTCTTTTCTTAAATTTATGACTGAATACAAGCCCGATTATTTCATTACACCTGCATTTTCCGGAAACGGTAAAATATTCGAAATGCTTGACTATAAGCTTTTAAGATGGCCTGGGCATGGAGTGTCGAAAACAGCGACCGGGTACCAGTATGCTGAAGGTGAATATATGCTCCCTGAAGATTATCCTGCTTTCATAGATGATCCTTCGGATTTCTGGCTGAGAATATATATGCCCCGTATATTCGGAGCACTTGATGCTTTGAAAATGCTTTCCCCCTTTACAGAACAATGGGAGCCTGTTACTGTAGGCCCGAGTGTTATTCCTTTTGGAATTCCGCCTGTACAGGAAGCCTTAAAAACACTTATGAATGCCGGAAGTGAAGCATTAAGATGGATTACCGAAGTCGGAGGTCTTCAGTACCAGGTAATGAGTATGGGATTCGCCAACGGTGCAGGTGGAGCTGCAAAAGCACCGTTTGATTATCTTGCGGATACATTAAGAAGCTCAAGAGGTTTAATGAAGGATATGTACAGGCAGCCCGACATGGTTATGAAAGCGATGGAGAGATTGATCCCGATCGCTATTAAAAGCGGAGTCGCAGGCGCAACTGCCCAGGGAATCCCGGTTGTATTTATGCCTCTGCATATAGGAGCCGATGGTTTTATGTCAGACGAGCAATATAAAAAATTCTACTGGCCTCCCTTTAAAGCAGTTCTTGAAGGTTTATTAAACGAGGGATGTATCCCGGCCTTATTCTGCGAAGGAGGATATAATTCCAGACTCAAATATCTGAAAGAACTTCCTGTTGGCACCATCTGGATATTTGACCGGACAGATATGGCACAGGTTAAGAAAGTCTGCGGGAAAAATATTGCAATTGCTGGAAATGTCCCTGCAGGATTACTTCTAACCGGTACAGCTGAAGACGTGAAAGGATATTGTAAAAACCTCATCGATGAGATCGGTAAAGACGGAGGCTATATGATGGCTAATGGTACTGGTATGGATGAGGGTAAAGCGGAAACGATTCATGCTATGATCGATTTTACAAAAGAATATGGTGTGTATAAATAAAATACTAAAATAATCTATTTCATTAAATTCATTAAAAGCTCTTTCTTTTATTAGAAAGAGCTTATTTTCTTTTTAAGTATAGAATATGAAATTAAACAAAATATAGCTTTATTTTTAATAACTTTTATTATCACTACATGAAGGTTTTTATACTAGAATAAATTCATCTTTAATATATAACAGCTAAGCTTAAAAACCCGGAAATATTCCGGCTTTACTTCGGTTCCTCTCCGTTTCAAATTCGCTTCAATATCGCTTCCCCTCCGTTTCAGCTCCGAATATGAATCGTTAAATAATTGATGTTATTTTTTATTCTTGACACAAAGCAGCTTTTTAAAGATTACTTAATACAAACATGCGCCCGTAGCTCAGCTGGATAGAGCGTCGGACTTCGAATCCGTGCGTCGCAGGTTCGAATCCTGCCGGGCGTGCATAAAAGTATATTTGATTATTCTTTCATCACTCTTTTGACACAGGCGGTGGAAGCGGGCCTAATATATCTTTTGTAATGCCTTTTCTCAGTTTGACAATTTCTTCAGGAGTGAATTTTATTCTGGAGCGATGCGACGGATGACCGTCCATATCTCCGATAGATCTCGAGTATTCCGGCGCAAAACAAAGATGAATAAAGAATACGGGCTTGCCGACGCGCTTAAAAGTGACAGGGCAATGCATCATGCCCTTAGGAATATACACGATTGACGATTTATCGATGATATTCCTTTCTCCTTCTTCACCTAATGCCATTTCGATTTCAGCATCAAATTCATAAAAATTTTTAGTATCCTGACCAAAGAAGCAAAGGAATTGATCGTAATCATGTGCATGAGGTTTCGGATTCATAGTAAGGGGTTCGGTAATCAGAACAGAGGTCCATTCCGCCGGGAAATTAGGGAATACTGAGCCGGGACAGCCCTCTTCAGCGCAAATATGGATCCCTGTATAGCCCATCTTTTCAAACGGTTCTTCAATGATGTACTTTTCGTATTTTTTTTCAGCCATTGTATAACACCTCAATTATTTTATTTAAAGAATAGATTAAAAAATAATCTTCACAATGCGTACATAGGCCGGAATAAAATGCTAATTATCTATACCTTCTCTGATACAACATCGTACAGATGATCGTTCAGAGCTTCGATTGATGGAAATTCTGCCGGATCAATAGGCTCGCCGATGTTTATATTCAGTTTATGTCCTCCAAAAAAATATGGGAGATGCTTACCTGGGGGCATTATATTAAAAGTTCCCTGAATAGTCACAGGAATAATCTTTTTGTTAAGATTTTTCGCGAGATAAGCAGCGCCTGACCTGAAATTGCCCACTGTGCCGTCTTTTGTCCGTGTGCCTTCAGGAAATATGAGCAGCGAATGCCCGCTGCGAAGAACGTCCGCCGCTGCTTTTAGTGACGGCACTATATTTCCTTTTCTGTCCACAAAGAGAACAGGAGCACCTGCAAACGGAACACGGAACCATGAAAGCTCTTTTTTAGCGATCAGAAAAATATCCTTTCGAAGTGAATATGGAATCTGGTTAAGAATAAGCGGGGTATCCAGAAATGACTGATGATTTGCGATAATAACGGCATTCTCCGGCCGCAGACTATTTTTATGATTAACGCTCAACCGCCAGCAAAGGGACGACGCGATACGCACGGCAAGCATAATAAATTCGCTTAACGGGTTAAAGAATGTGTTTGCTTTAGTTGTTACCGGCCCCTGTAAAATGAGTTCATCAAGACTTACACCTTTCCGCTCTTCACATCCCGACAGGTAACTGACAAATTCTTCCATGGTCTGAAACGGATTTACTTTATCCATATCAACGGAAATATTCAGAGTTTCTTCAAGATAAACAATGAGCTCA
>CAZVYR010000098.1:0-11969 GCA_964631555.1 uncultured Leptospirales bacterium | reverse complement strand
TATTAGTGTGGTTCTGTTCAAGGTAATGCATGGAGATTTTAAGCTGGACATAATGTTGATCAAAGTATATTCGTATTTGCAAGGAACACATTTTAGAATATTAGGAATTTGAGATGAGTAAAAAAGGACGACAAGAATATAGAGTTAAAGGGAAAATAGATAATATTATTAATAAACTTAAAAAATAGATGAGCATTGGTACATTGTCATTTAAGCTGTTAATGCAGATGTAAATGCTGAATTTGTCGTGAGAGTACTTAAGGAGCTTATTGATCTTGTATGTAATAAAATCAGCAAAATAGATAGGATTAAATGGGTTGAGTCATCAGTAATAATGGAATGTATAAAAAGAAAATATGATTTTGGAACAGCGCTGGATTAAAATAATTTGCTTATTTATTTATCTATAATTTTAATCTATGAAATCAACACTAATAAAAGAGAACTTGATATGGTAGAAAATATAATACAAGAATGGTGTAATAAAAGAAATATAAGATTAACTCAAAAAGTTTCATCTAATATGCTTTTATTTTCCCGGTTAATTCATGAAAAAAATCAATCGTTTAATCTTACCGGGTTGAAGGCGCAAGAGTCAATTTTGTCAGAGCTTGTAATTGGAAGTATCGATCCGGTAAGAGACATAATTGTTCCACGTGGAACACGTATAATTGACATCGGATCAGGAGCGGGTATTCCCGGGATTGCCCTTGCAATTTATTTTCAAGATTTAGCAGGTGTGCTAATAGAATCTAATCAAAAAAAAGCTGATTTTCTGCATTCGGTTATTGATAAGCTGGATTTATCTAATATTGACGTTTTGTGCGAAAGGGCTGAGGTTGTTGCAAGGGATAAAAGATACAGGGATGCTTTCGACTGGTGTTTCGCACGCGCAGTTGCCAGGCATTTTATCTCTATCGAATTGGGTTCTGCTTTTATTAAGAATAATTGTATTTTTTATATTTATACAAATGATAATTCTCTAAATTTACCACCAAAATTAGTGAACCATGCCAAGAGAATGGGTCTGGCTCTTATGACGGATGAACAGTGTGCTGATGCCGGACTTCCGGCGGCAGGGCTATGTTTCAGAAAAGAAAGCAATACTCCTGATAAATATCCACGCAGATATGCTGTCATTAAAAGAGAAATGGAAGTGCTGGGGCTCAATAGCAATAATTAATCGAAATATCATCAATATGCAAATACATTTTTATTGTCTTGCAAATTATGGTTTATTGAATATTTTTTCAGAGTAATATAATTATTTGAATTATAATTATACCAATGTTATAAACTTTATTCTTTGTAACAGGCCATGGTATTGCTGAAATGCGTCAGGCATAGGCATTCAATGTAATGGAAATAAGATTTTCTTTATTGTGATTTCCATATTAAATGCAGAATAAAACTGGTTTTTTCTGCTGGGAGAAAGATATGATTGTAAAACAGATATTAGTTGGAAATTTAAATGTGTTCAGTTATCTTGTTGGTTGTGAAAAAACACGGGATGCAATGGTTATTGATCCTGGCGGGGATTATGATTTGATAATTGCTATTGCAAAAAAAGAAAAACTGAATATAATATTTATATTTAATACACATCATCACTGGGATCATACTGTTAGTAATGTTGATATTAAAAAGATTACTGGTGCAAAGATCGTGATGCATGCTCTGGAAGATGATCTTGTAGCAGGAGATTCGAAAGCGGATATACGCTTGAAAGATGAGAAAATATTTCGAGTAGGAGAAATCACGTTTCAATTATTTCATACTCCCGGACATACTCCCGGAGGACTATGCCTTTATGCTCAGGGTCAGCTCTTTACAGGTGATACTCTTTTTGTTGGGGATAGCGGAAGGACTGATCTCCCTGGCGGACATCGGCCTAGTTTAGGTGCTTCTATTAGAAAATTAATGGAATTGCCTGATGAGACTATTATATGGCCGGGGCATGATTATGGCGAAAGTCCAAATTCAACAATAAGAAATGAGAAGCGTACTAACGTTAATGCGAAAGAATATGGTTTCTTTGTTAGTGATTGACCCAGGATATAAATGTATCTAAACATTGTCTGGAATTTTACAACTGCAAATAGATGGTATTTGCTGTAATGCGTTATATAGAAAATATTTTCAGAATTAGTTATTGTTTTTTAGTAATATTGCTGTTTAACTTGTAAGACGACTAATAAGTCAGCATTTTATTAATATGCAATATTTTATTACAGATTTTTATCAGGTGATTCCATGAGAATTGAGAAAATATTAACGTTTATAATCATTATATTTTTTTTTCTTGTTATTGGTTGTTCGAAAAATCAATACGGAATAATAACTGCAAAGGACGGATTGATCCTTCGGACGGAACCCACAATTAAATCAGATCGGTTGGATATAATGCTCAAAGGGGACAGGGTTATTGTTCTTGATACAAATGGGCCACAAGAGTTATTACATAAAGTTAATACTAACTGGTATAAAGTATTATATAAAAATAAAGAGGGATGGGCTTTTGGCGGTTTTGTGAAATTGCTTAAATCAGACTTGTTAAATGCATATATGGCAGATTCCGAAGCATTCATAGAGTTTTATGAATATAAAAATAACGATTTTGATATGACTGTAAATCTATGTCAGGCTATAGGAACTATTAGCGGAATTTACTCAATTAACGAGAAATATATTAATTGCGAAGTGCAAACAATTGATTTTAAAGGATTTCTTGGAGATAATATTTCTGAATTTAAATTTAAGATAATAAATAAAAACGAAATTAGCTATTCTGGAAACGGAATCGGGTGCGGACCATATTCAAATTTAAAATTATTTAAATTTGACAAGTAATGAATTACAGTTCTTTTTATGCAAATTTTCTATTGTTTATTGAGTAAGTAATAGTAATTGTATTGTAATTAATTTTTCTAATATTGAATTGATAAAATGTCTTGTTCTTTAAATATCTACGATCATCGCTAATGCCGTCATTTAAATAATACGATTATGGAAGGGATAGGAGCCGGCTTTGAAACGAAGGGGAAGCGGTTACGGAACGGAGTTGTTGTTCAATGCAAATACTGATGTTATAGATTTGAAGTAAAAAATGGTGTACCCTTGCCAAGGTTGATACTTGTTCGAAAAAGTGAGATCTTCGATGTGCCTGAATTAAATTTTTTAGAGCGAGTTATTAAAATGGAGTAGATATGATATTGATCCGTAGCTAGAGAACAGATAGCGACAGAATTGTCTTTTTTTATTCAATCTATATATCACACCAAACATGTTTTTCTATTTTGTTTTAAAATGCATAAATTGTTTAATAATTATATCTGTGTTTATTCCACAAGTATTTGATCAATAAAGGATGGGAAATTATAAAATAATTTTAAAAGGAATATCATATGAAAAGGAAATTTGCCTTGTTTGCTTTCAATGGAGAGATGATGTGTTTTATTCATGCACTTTTAAATGCAGTTGATATGAAAAAAAAGGAATATGACGTTAAGCTTGTTATTGAGGGTACAGCAACAAAACTAATCAAGGATTTTGAAGATCCGTCTGTGTCTTTCTACAACCTTTATAAACAATGTATAGATATGAAAATACTTGATTGTGTATGCAGGGCTTGTTCACAAAAAATGGTCACTCTTGATATCGCAGAAAAAAATAATCTTCCGATTTGTAATGAAATGTCCGGTCACCCTAGCATGGAGAAGTATATTAAATCAGGATATGAAATAATTACTTTCGGATAATTTATCCATGATGAAACGGTTTTACAGATTTTATTATGTTATTGTTATTACATACATGTTTTATTATAAAAAGAATAAATTGTAATAGTCAATGCTTGAAAGAATAATCTCATACTTTACAAAAAGGCATTTGCTGACAAATTTTATTGCGGTTGGTGTATTTATAGCAGGGATATATTTCTGGACTATTACTCCAAAGGAAGAATTGCCGGAAATGCAGTTCAACTTTGTAAGAATAACTACTGTTTATCCGGGTGCTTCCCCTGAAGATGTTGAGCATTTTATTACACGACCTATTGAAGATGAGTTGCAGGGGATTGACGGTATTTACAGGGTTGTCAGTACTTCCAGTGTCAGCTCGTCTTTAATAAATGTAGAAATAGATGATAATATTGATGATCTTATATCAGTTGTAAATGACATAAATGATGCAGTGAACCGGGTTGACCTGCCGTCGGAAGTCCGGGATAAGCCTGTTATCAGACAATTTAAAACCTCCCAGAAAGCTATTATTGACATTGCGTTAGTGCACCTTAATAAAGAATTGCTTGATATCGAATCACGCAGAGAACTTCAGAAATATACACTAGCCCTTGAAAATCAGCTTTTAAATCTGCCGGAAATTACCTTTATAAATAAAAGCGGGTATCTCAAACAAGAGATACAAATACAGATAATCCCTGAAAAACTTGAAAAAAACAATATCTCAATCAGTTCTGTTATGTCAGAAATAAAACAGGGCCATGTTCGTGAGCCTGCCGGAAATATTGAGGATAAAAACGAGTCAAGAGTGACAGTACGTGCTGAACTGGATGAAGCTCAAGTACTGAAAGAGCTCATAATCCGTGGTGGATTCGAAGGCCAGGAGATTCGTCTTGGGGAACTTGCACGAATTGTTGATTCATATGAGAAAGCTAGAAGCATAATAAAGATTAATGGCCATGAAGGTATTATCCTTAATGTTATTAAAAGCAGTTCATTCGGTATAATACAGGCTGTAGAATCTGTCAGGAAACGAATTGAAAATTTCAGAAAGAACTCGCTTTCAAATAAACCAATCGCAATATATACACTTGATGACGAATCCAGAGATGTTCGCGAACGGCTTTCATTGATAAGTTTAAACGGAGCAATTGGTTTTGTTTTTATTATTATTATGCTTCTTTTAATGCTTGAATTCAAGGCGGGTATATGGGTAGCGCTTGGTATTCCATTCTCTTTTTGTTTTACCATGATAATCACTTCTATTATGGGATTTTCAATAAACAACATAACACTTGCAGCAGTAATAATTGTTATGGGAATGATTGTAGATGATGCAATAGTTGTTGCGGAAAATATCACAAGGTTTAAGAGTCAGGGATATGATGCTTTAGATTCATCTGTAAAAGGTACTTCCTATGTATTTCTGCCTGTTGTTTCAAGTATACTAACCACATGTGTAGCTTTTTTACCTTTGTTGATGTTCGAGGGCAGGTTTGGAAAATTTATATATTATATTCCACCAATTATATCAATAATGCTGATAGGAAGTCTTATTGAATCTACATTAATTTTACCTGCGCATATGAACCTGGAAATGCCCCGATGGTTCAGGATAATCCTGTCGTTCGGTACTGTTCTCATATTTGAAAGATATATTAAGAGGTGCAGGAGGACTCTTAATCCGGACAAAACATTAGATAAAGATATTAAAGCAATTCCATTAAAAAACGGTAATAACAAATTCAATGCACACTGGTTTCTTTCAGTAGAGAATGCTTATGGCAGGTTGTTAACCAGGCTGCTGGGATATAAAACATTGATCTTTTCAGGATTTATAATTTTGTTGGTTTTGGCAGGATTTATTTTTTATACTAAAATGAAATTCGTGATGTTTCCAGGAGAAGAAGCAACTGAATTGACTATTTTAGCAGAAGCTCCTGAAGGGAGTATACGATATGAAACAGCAAGATTATCAGGATTGATAGAATCGGTTTTCGCAAATTACCTGCAGAATGAGGTTGTGGGTTTCAGGACAATAATTGGAGAAAGCAGGCATGGACATGTGGTTGAAGAGAATAAATTTATTATCAGACTAGAGCTTGTTTCAAGGGAAAAACGCGAAAAATCCCTGGCGATTTTGAAAGAGGAATGGCAGGATAAGTTAAAAGACATAAATGAGTTTTCAAATATCCGTTTTATTGAACAACGTTTCGGGCAGTCAAGCGGAAGCCCGATAGAAATTCTGGTACAGGAAAATAATGATGAGATAAGAAATAAGGTTGTACAAAGCATTTATCAGGAAATGGTGAAGCATCCTGCATTGACCAACGTTGAAATAAACCGCCCGCTTACCAATACAGAGTACAGGATCAATTTAAAACGGGATATAATTTCAATGCTGGCGATAAAAGCATCGGAAGTTTCAAACACCCTACGTGCAGTATTGCAAGGGACAGTGCTTTATGAACTGATAGAAGGAGATGATGAAACTGATGTGGTCATTACATCGGTTGAAGAAGCAAAGAAAGACATTGGTAAACTAATGCAATTTCCTGTTGAGAATGTTAGTAATTATCTTGTACCGATCAAACAACTTGTTTCTGTGCAGGAGACCAAATCGCCTGATTCAATTCAACGTGAGGATTACAAGAGATCAACTACCTTATACGCGGACCTTATCTCAAGAAGCGAGAAGGACAGGAATAGGCTGGTTATAAAATCTAACCCGAATAAAAATAATAATCCGGAAAAGAATATCCTTGGAAAAGATGTGATGAATAAAGCCTATAAGATGTCGCCGCTTGATATTGCTGAATATTTTGAAGCGAATGTTTTCCTTGAGATTATTTCTGATAATCCAACAAGTATTATTTCATTTGCTGGTGAGATAAAGGATACGCGGGAATCAGAAGGCGATATTTATTTTGGTATAATAGCGGTTTTATTGCTTGTATATGGAATCCTGGCGCTTCTCTTTAATTCAATGGTTAAACCGTTAATAATAATGGTTTCAATCCCATTCGGGGCTGTTGGAATTGTTTTTGCTTTTTGGTTTCATGGGATATTCTATTTCGGGTTTTTTGCTGCGATTGGTGCAATAGGTCTAATGGGCGTCGTTGTAAATGATTCAATCGTAATGATATCAAAATTGGAAATTGAATACGATATTAATAAACATAAAGAATTCTCAAATGCCCAGATTGCGGATATTGTCAAAACACGACTAAGAGCAATTCTTTTAACTACACTTACTACTGTTGCAGGTCTTTTTCCGACTGCATATGGGATAGCTGGTTATGATTCGATGCTTGCGGAAATGATGCTTGCTATGGGCTGGGGATTGATCTTTGCTACGTTAATCACATTATTTTTAATTCCTTCAGTGTATTCCGTTATAAAGCATCTGGATCATTTAGTTCATAAGAAAAGAATCGTTCAATAATATTAATTTGAGTAAGAAGTTAATAAACAGAGCGTTAATCAGGATTTTTGAAAAAATTAACTTAAAGATACAATTACCGGATATTAATCATTACAAAATGAAAAACACTATTATATTCATTATATGTTTTTGCCTGGTTATTTCTTCTTCTGTTGCAGATGCCTATGAGAGAAATACTTTAAATAATAATATTGAGATATTGACTTTAAATAATTTTGTTAAATTAGTTTGTAAAAATGATATAACTTTTCAGGAAATCCTAATTGATAATTTAAAACTCGCATATTTGAAAGATCTGAATCTTGTTTCCCGGGATTTAATTCTTTCAGTTAACGGGAAATATAATATTTCCCTGGAAGATTCCGACAGGAATGGTATTTCCAATACAGTCTCGATTAGTAAATTATTCCCATATTCCGGTACCGGGGTATCAGGTTCATACGAAACAAGTCCTGATTATATGGGAAAACGTACATCAAGATTTACTGCAATGGTCTCCCAGCCGATAGCACAGAACGCGTTCGGTTATATTAACAGGCTTGAGGACAGAATAATTGATCTGGAGATAGAGGTAATAAAATATCAAATAGTAGAAGTATATGAGGATTATTTGGCTACATTGATAGCTTTATATTATCAATGGTATTCGGATTATGCTAATTTAAATACAGCTGTGGTTTCTCTGGAAGAAAGTACAAAGCTTTTAAATAATATTAATGCAAAGAAGAAATATAATATAGCTTATCAGTCGGATGTTGACAAGATCGATCTTCAGGTAATTGAAAAGCAGGAGAATGTATTTACATTAAGTGATACATATCGGAATACTGCTGATTTGATTTATCAGGCCGCAGGTTATAAGGATATTGAGTTAATCCCTGAATTCACACCTTATTCAAGTGATATCATAGATTTTGAAAAAGAATATTCTTTATTTATAAAATCAGGTAGGACTTATAAAGTATTTTCCATTTTGGAACAAAAAGGCTCTCTGGAAACCAAACGTAATGTTAATGCACTGCTTCCTTCTGTAAATTTATTATTCGGATATATAAAGGAAAGGACCTCCAATCCTTTGACCGAAACGGAAGAAGCAGTGTATGCAGGATTTTCACTGGAGTTCCCTTTCTGGCAAGAGAAGAATAAAGCGGTTTATAAAATATCAAAGATAGAGAATAAAAAAATATCGCTTAGCTCCGAAAATCTGAAAAGGAAACTGGAAACAGATTTAAAAAACATATATAATCATATTAAACTCGAAGAAGAACTTATACAAAGCGCTGATAAAAGGATCATGCTCGGGCAACGTATTGTTAAAAGCGAGACAAATGATTATTTGCTTGCCAGAATTTCATTGAGCGATTTAATTAAGTCCATCAATGATCTGGAAAGTCATAAATATAATAAAGTTTTCCACACGGTTAAGCTCCATACATTAAGGATTGAGTGGCTCAGGCTGCTCGATAAGCTTGTGAATAAAGAAGAAACGGGAACGCAATAAAGATTATTTTTATCCTCATTGAATGTTGCCTGCTAATTAAGCTTGTTTTAAAAAAATAATATAAATTATTGCAGATATTTATAAACTATTTTATAATTCCGTTATTATATTATAATAATTATTCAGTATTTAATCATTATAAGCTTATAGAGAAACCGAATTCCTATGATAACTTTTAAATTATTTATTAATAATAATTAAATATTTTTAATTAGATAGGAGGTTTCTTTATACAAAAGGTAAAACGTATTATTGTTGCAAGTTTATCCGGATTGTTTTTTGGGTTTGTATGCTTTGGGATTGCTTCAAGCGGTTCAGGCGCACTTCAATGCCCTGTAATTATTCAGCTTATTATTAGCCGTACTCTCATTGGGTTTGCCATCGGTATCAGCGTATTGTCTCTTTGACACTGGTCAATTCATGGGACAATAATGGGTTTGGTATTCAGCCTGCCTTTGGCATTTGGCGGACTGATGGCTCCTGATGATCCCAAGTTCAGTAAAGCCAGTATGTTAATTTAGACAATAATACTTGGAATGATCTACGGATTTCTTATTGAGGTGATTACGGCTGTAATATTTAAAGCAAAGAAAGAAAATTAAGATAAATCTATAGCATGGGCTTTTTAATAAGACTGTTATGTTTATATTGTGCCTTATAATATACAACTTTGAAACGGAGGGGATACTCTTTGCTGTTCATGTTTATTTCGGAAGAATCGGAGATATTTCTTATAAATATGTATGATTTCATCATATTAAAAATATAAAATTTCAGTTTATTAGATGCTCCTTTATCAGATTTAAAATTAACTTCAGAACAGGGAATTGAATGAAACTAAATTTTAATAAAACAAGACGTAAAAACATTTTATATCTTATTTTATCATTTAATTTAATAAATGCATCTCCTTTGGGGCTTTCAGGGGAGACAATGATAAATACTAAATTAAATTACAGGGAAGAAATGAGGTCTATTATCATGCTAATTAGCAGAAGGGCAAAGGAAAATAGTCCAGGTTTTATTGTTGTCACTCAGAATGCAATGGAATTGTTAAGCGACACAGGCAAGCCTGACGGGAATATAATACATCCCTATATGTCCTCAATTGACGGCACAGGATGTGAAGAACTTTTTTATGGGCATACTGGGGACGGGAAAATAAATTCTAAAGATACGACTGATTATTTTTTAAATTATCTCTTATTGTTTAAACAGAATAAAAAATCAGTTTTGGTAATCGATTATGTAAAAAACAGAAATCAGGCAATGAATTCGTTCAGGCTTTGTGAAAAGTACGGTTTTATATCATTTCAAGGAGGCAGGTCCCTTTCGGGTATTCCGGACTGGATTTTTAATAATAACAGAAAAGAAGTATTAAAATTAGATAATGCAAAGAATTTTCTTTATCTTCTGGATGCTTCAAAGTTTAAGACACGCGATAATTATTTAGAAGCTATAAAAAGAACGAATTATGATCTTGTTGTAATTGACGCGTTTTTCTGGAATAAAATTTTATCTGCAAAGGAGGTCGGGGATCTGAAAAAAAAATCTTCAGGTAAACGAAGGATTGTATTATCTTATCTTTCTATTGGCGAGGCGGAAGATTACCGTTATTACTGGCACAGCGAATGGAAGCGGAATCCACCTGCATTCCTTGGAAAAGAAAATTCTGAATGGAAAGGCAATTTTAAAGTTAAATACTGGATGCAGGAATGGAAGGAGATCATTTGCGGCAGGAATGATGGAACAGGATTTGGAAATAGCTATCTTAAAAAGATTATTGATTCCGGTTTTGATGGTGTTTACCTTGATATTCTGGATGCTGCTTTTTATTTTGAAAGAAACAGGGAATAAGGATTTTTAATGTTCAAAATAAAAATATCTTTGAAGTATGTTCGTTAGTTTTAAATATAATATCGCCGCTTTTTTTATCCGCGTGCACTTGTACGCAATTATAGAGTTTTTTAATTTTCTGGCCTTTTTTTAGTCTGATTCTGAAAAATAAATAGCGGTCTGATCCATCGGATGATTCAACCTGGATTATCTTGCCTAATGTTTTGACTCTCAGGTTTGTGTTATTATAAAACTGAAACTCATTGAACGCGTCCTTTACGGACATCCACCTTATCCATGGAAATTTGAGTTTAAGGAATTTTATTTCTTTTTCAAATTTATCCCTCATCCATGTCCAGCCTGAGAATTCCGAGGAACGGTGTTCGTCGAATACGTCGTCTGGGTGAATAAAATGGCTGATTATTCCGAAATTATGAATTGCATCAAATAAAACAAACCTGTCTGCTGTATCCAAATAATAACCTGACGAAAGCCTGGGCATCTGGAAAAATCTTAAATCATCTGTCCATTCGAATTCCTGTTCGTTTTCTCCTTCGTTGCCTATATAAACAGTACATAGTACTTTAATTGACGGAAAAACCTGTCCAAGAGCTTTTTGCCCGGTACTGTCAATTATATTATGCGGAGCAACATAGGAAAACGGCAGCATATATGGTGAATATAAATTCTCCCATTCATTATATGCGACTTTCAGAGCTTTGATCATTGCTTCTAAGTCCGGCCAAGGTTCGGAGTTATATTGTTCAGGCCGCTTTAAAGTCATTGACATATGATTATATCCGTGTAATCCCATTTCCCAGCCGTTCTCAAGAGCAATACGGCCCATCATTATGGGAAGCGAGTCGCCGGCAAGGTAGAAGTCCTTTACAGCGAATTCATTTTCGTTAAAACCTGTTTCCCTGTTATAATTGAAAATTAAAAAACATGAATATTTCAGTCCGTACTTTCTTTGCAATTCCAATATATCTTTTATCCATACATTCTTTATAAATTTAGTATCAGAAAAATCCGCATATTTTTCTAGGTTGTTGATTATTGTTTTTAGCCTTTCTTTATTTGCCTGATCAGTTTCTTTGGATAAGAGATCTCTATAATATTTAATTCTGTAGCTTTTATAATTCAGATTCCATAATGGAGCCGGAAAATCGTCTATCATAATCATTCCGATATTTGCAAGGCTGGAGATAAAGTTATCGCACAAGTAGTGCATGCTCTGCACAATTGTACCTCTGAATCTTTTTCCTTCAAGGAGCATGTTTGTGTTCCAGTATAAAATACTACCTTTCCCGTAAGTTCTTTCCCAGAGAACAGGAAATAGTTTTTTCTTTTCCACATTATTCACGGAAGCAATAATATTAGTGTCTTTTAAAATAGTTTTCCGCACATTCAAATCAACATTGGTACCGCTCAGTTCTATATTATTCAT
>CAZVYR010000097.1:11577-11975 GCA_964631555.1 uncultured Leptospirales bacterium | reverse complement strand
ATATCTTATCTTATCGCTAAATTAGTTTAATTTTAATAAATTTCAAAGCAACACGTTGTTGCTTTAGCCGCAAAGGATATGGATGTACTATTTGCGGCGTGAAATTTATTAAAATTAAACTAATTTAGCGATTCGACGATAGAATAGAGTAGATAATTATAAAAAACGGTCAAAATGAATACCCAAGCATTCTTTTATCGTTTTATCAAATAATCTAGATTATATGTATATACTATAAACAATCTGTCAATATATTTTAATGAACATTATTTCAATCTTTATGATTACTTCGGGAAATATTCGGCTTTAACATCTTCAATCAGCTTGCCGTAATTTTCAGCATCTGCAGGTATGAATTCAAGAACAGCTTGTGAAGCTGCCCCGGTATTTCCGATAAG
>CAZVYR010000097.1:0-11567 GCA_964631555.1 uncultured Leptospirales bacterium | reverse complement strand
AAGAATTTCCCCTCTTGCCATAACCTTGTTCTTCCAGGATATATTGCCTTCTATAACATAATAATATTTGCCATCAGGGACGATCCTGCCTTTTGAATCTTTGCAATCCCAGGTTATGCTGTTTTTGCCTGAAGACTGGGTGGCCATAGCTACGGTAAACTAACCCGGAAAAGAGCGATTATAGGTGCATTATTTCACAGAATCCAATACAGCCCTGATATTGTCATCATTGGTTGTATCGATGCTTGCACCGTTAGTTAAAATAAAACCTCCGTCCTTACCGCAATAATCCACGAGATCTTTACAGTAAGCACTGACACGGTCTGCTGTGCCTGCTGCCATAATGGATGTGGGGACATTGCCCATTATACAGGAATTTTTTCCGAGGATATCCTTTGCTTTATGCATGTCGGTTTGATCGAACATCCATAAGGCCATACCTTTAGGGTAATCTGCTATAATTTCAAGTCTTTTATTATAAGCACCTTCCGCAAAGCATAATGGTAATATGCCTTCTTCATTAAGGCCTGACAGTACTTTTTTTAGAGTCGGCCAGTAGTAATCCAGATACTGATCTTCTGACATAAAGTTGTCCGCGCCTTTATGCAGAGGAAGTATTACGGCCGGTTTACCTGTTGCTTCTACTGACCTGATACCGGCCTGGATCATGATAGGAACAAAACGTTCGCACGCTTCAAGTACCATATCCGGGTTTCGATAGATATCCAGGATCATACCGCGCGTTCCTCTTAGTGTATCTCCGATCGCGTCAAAAGGAGCTTTGGAGAATCCACCGATAATATCCGGAAAACCGTTAGCTGCTACCTGGGAAGATAAGGCTTCAAGATGCTTCATATCCTGCATAACAAAATCAGCGGCTTCCATGATCTTTTTTAATGCCTCCCGGACTTCAGGGATCGCAAAAGGAGCAAGGGCAGACGGCACCATTATGATCTCCTGTATAAGCGGTAATTGCGGCAGCATACGCAGGGATTCCAGTGCTCCGAATGTGCGCGGTAAATATGTGTGGAGAAAGAAATCGGAAGGATCAGCGATCAACCTGGGGTATTCGTCCGCTGAAATATATTCCCCTTCAACAGCCTGGTATCCCTGGGTATCGGGCAAACCGTGTCCCGGCCATCTGTAAATCTTGTAATCAAGATGTTCAAGGGCTTTCCCTCCGCCGCTCATTGATACAGAAGCAAGGTCGGTAGGAAATTCAAGCTGATACTCCAACAGAGCCTGGACGAGTTTTTCAGGATTATACATAGAGTCCCTGGCAGTGAAGCCGGCTCTCCTTACGGCATAATCAGAAGCAGTTAACATGACCGGTACCCGGTCAGGTTCTCTTAGCTCAAGGGCAGCTCTAATGCGCTCAGCCCGTTCCTTGTATAAAGCTTCTGCTTCGGGGTTCACAAAAAGAAAGCCTTCTCCTTTCACAAAGTCAGCCAGTCTCCTGGATAACTTCTGCTGAGGAGTTAGCTCATTCCAGTCAGCAGGTTTCTGAAACACGAATTTTTCCTCCTATCCCGCTAAGTGATTAGTTTATTTATATTAGCCATAGTGATCATTGCGAGCCTAACAGGTTTTTTTCAGGACTTTTATATGATAAAACGATTACCTTTAAGCCTTATTATCCTTTTTTTTTCAATTACTTTAATTTAATGACTCACAGAGTTCTGATGTTCATGGAAAACATTAAAAATAATTTCCTTGACGTATTAAATAATAATTTAATAGTGTCTGCAATTACATACAATAAAACCGGCTCATTCAGCGAACCGATCGTATAGCCGAGCTTTTATTCAGTGTTGCAACACTGTACAGTGTTATTTCACTGGCTGTTATTCCCGGTTAAAATATTTATTTATTAGCAATTGTATAGGAACTTATATTTTAATTTTTGTATGTTGTTCTTCCTCCATATTTAGATTAAAGTATCACAAAATGCCGCATCACAAATTGCCGCAGCGTGTCATGTAAACCTATAAAGTATGTTATTATAAACCGGCCTTCAGCGTTTCTTAATAATTATTTTAAGGAATTTTACAAAATATGAATAAAAAAGCCTTTTTTATTTTAGTGTCAACTATGTTCATTTCAATGCTCGGACTTGGGCTCGTGGTTCCTTTTCTCCCGATTTATGCAAGCAAATGGGGAGCTAGCGGTTTCGAAATAGGTTTGATCTTTGCTTCTTTCAGTATAGTTCAGATTTTCTTTCTTCCTGTAATGGGAAGATTATCTGACCGCATAGGCCGTAAATTACTTCTTATCCTTGGGCTATTTTCACTTACAATTGTAGCAACCGGTTTTATTTTTGCCCAAAATACTCTTCACCTGATTATTCTTCGCGTTTTGCAGGGACTCGCAGGTACCATGCACCTTCCTGTTGCCCAGGCTTATATTGGTGATCTTACGCCTGAAGGTGAAGAAGGTAAATGGATGGGATATTTCAATGCCGTCATGTTCGCCGGTATAGGAGCGGGACCGGTTTTCGGTGGAGTACTTAATGATCTTTTCGGCATGACAACAGCTTTTGCGACTAACGCTATACTTACGTTTATTTGTTTTTTAGTTACTATAATATTCATAAAAGAAACCAAAAAGAAGAGTTCAGATATTAAGCCAACATTATCATTGATGAAATTAGCCGAAGACCGCTCAATACTTGGAATCCTTATTATACAGATGACAATGGCAGCCTGTATGGCTACGATTACAACTTTTCTGCCTATCTTTGCCAGTAAAAATCTCGCTTTGAGCGCTACTCTCATCGGCGTAATATTAGCAGCACAAACACCTGTGTCTATGCTTCAGACATTTACAGGCCGTCTTGCTGACAAGTATAACAGAAAGGTTTTGATTCTGTCCGGTGCTTTCTTAACAATAGTCTTTATCAGTATATTGCCGTTTGCAGAAAACTTTTTCAGTCTTCTGCTGATAGTGCTCCTTGCGTATTTGGGAATGCCGCTTTGTCAGCCGTCATCAGCCGCATACATAGTCGAAGAAGGAAGAGCCTATGGCATGGGTTCAGCCATGGGTATTCTTATGACAGCCGTATCAATCGGTTTCGGCCTGGGACCGATTTTAATAGGCGGTATAGTGAATTTTCTCGGAGTTAACTCAGCCTACTTTTTCAGTGCTGTAATAAATTTACTAGGCGTAACCGTTTTTATCATGATTACGAAGGTGTTTACAGGAAAAAACAGAGAAGTTCCCTTACCAGAGGAAAGCTGATAAGTATAAGTATTGATATGTATACTCAGAACTACATTTTTCGGTAAATGTCCGGAGTTTTTAAATTCTATGTTTTTTAATTTTACAAGATTAAACAATTACAAAAGAGTGAGGAATTCTTTCACCTGGAATTCCCATTCCTTTGTAATTATTTCAACATGACTTTTCTTGTCGGTTTGAGAGATGGTAAAACTGACATATCCGCCACCCCCGATAAAGGTGAGACAATTAGAATCTTCTTCTGATAATTCCAGCTTCAATCCTTTCTGTCCGAAATAATCCTTGCTTTTTTGTTTTACCTCTTCCAGTGGAAGTTTTGAATCTTTTGAAATATTTAACATTTTTTTCACTCCTTCTATTTCAGGGAGGTTTTGCTAAAATATAGTTATTTTTTGTTGTTTGTCAAGAAGTTATAAGCTTTAACGATGAAATTATTATCATTCAATTTTATTAAAAATAATATTCCGCTAATAAGATTAAATGTTATTCATATAAGAAAATTATTCTTTGTTTAACATTTTTTTTTATAGATTGTATATTCTATGCTATATTATTAATGTGATGAAAAATATGGCTAAATCTATACAACATACACTATTCCCTGATCCCGCTCTGTCTGATGAAGATGGCCTGTTATGCATTGGCGGGAATCTCAGGGTTAGTACTATTGCTGACGCTTATTATCACGGGATTTTCCCATGGCCTCAGGAAAATCTGCCAATACTTTGGTTCTGCCCTTTAAAACGTGGAGTACTTGATTTTTCTTCCCTTCATATCCCAAGAAGGCTTAAGAGCTTCAGAAATACATGGAAAGGAGAATTCCGCATTAATACGGCTTTCAGACAGGTAATTACAGCATGCAAAGACCAAAAGCGTCCGGGACAAAACGGAACCTGGATAATACCTGAAATGATAGATGCATATATAAATTTGCATAACGCAGGATATGCACATTGTATAGAAGCATGGGAAAACGGTGAACTTGTTGGCGGCATATACGGTGTATTTATTGGAAATGTATTCAGCGGTGAAAGCATGTTTTACAGGAAACCGAATTGTTCTAAATTATGTCTCTGGTTCCTAATCGAACATCTTCAAAGGATAGGACTTAAATGGATGGATATGCAAATGCTTACACCCATTACAAAATCATTCGGAGGCAAGTATATCACAAGAGATGACTATCTTGAAAAGATCAGGATTGAGCATGCTAAATCTCCGAAAAATTTTTTGCTATAATCCTGCTGTTTAATAGATTCGTCAATTCCTCATACTTGTGATGGGAGAAGGAAGGCGCCCGCCCCGTTTTAAAAAATCCCTGGATGAATATTTATTAATATGCATAACAGGAGCTTCACCCAATAAACCGCCAAAATCTACCGAATCTCCTGCGTTTTTGCCTGGTGCCGGTATCATTCTTACACCAGTAGTTTTATTATTGATAATCCCGATTGCAAGTTCATCTGCTATTATTGCGTTAATGGTTTCTTCAGCAGTATCACCTGGAACAGCAAACATATCCAGTCCTACTGAACATACCGCGCTCAATGCCTCCAGCTTATCAAGAGATAGCGCTCCCTTCTTTACAGCTTCTATCATTTTCCCGTCTTCGCTAATCGGAATAAATGTTCCGCTTAAGCCGCCAACATTACCGCTTGCCATTGCACCGCCTTTTTTTACTGCATCCATTAAAAGCGCAAGTGCAAGTGTTGTTCCATGGGTACCTACTGACTGTATGCCGAAAGCTTCTATTATTCCAGCCACTGAATCGCCAACCGCGGTTGTAGGAGCAAGGGAGATATCGACAATCCCGAACTGAATTTGTAAATTCGTTGCAAGCTCTCTTCCAATAAGCTCACCGCCCCTGGTTATTTTAAAAACTGTCCGTTTTATTATTTCGGACAACTGAGTCAGGTCGCATTCCCTGTTCTTTTCGACAACACTGCGAACTACTCCCGGGCCGCTTATCCCTATATTAAGCGAGGAATCACCCTCGCCTATTCCATGATACGCGCCAGCCATAAATGGATTATCGCCGGGGGCATTTACAAAGACGACGAACTTGGCACAGCCTACTGCGTTTTTTGTTTTCGCGGCAGTGGTTTTAAGCATCTTCCCTATAAGATTAACAGCATCCAGGTTCATGCCGGATACATTGGTTCCTACATTCAGAAAAGAACATATTCTTTCCGTTGCAGCGAATACATCAGGTAAGGAGTCTATCAATACTCTGTCCGATTTTGTGAGTCCTTTGTGTACATCGGCTCCGAAGCCGCCTATAAAATCAATTCCCGCATCCCTTGCTGCCCTGTCCAGAGACTTTCCCATTTCTATATATTTATCTTTGGTTGCATGAGTTTCCATTATCATACTCACCGGAGTAATGGATATTCTTTTATTAACAATAGGAATGCCATACTTTATTTCCAGTTTTTTCGCTTCATCGATCAACCGGACAGCATTTTCATAAACCTTTTTATATACATTCCCGGTAAATACCTCGAAATCCGAATCAATACAGTCTTTGAGGTTAAGTCCAAGAGTTGTAGTTCTTATATCAAGGTTCTGATAAAGAATCATACTTGCAGTTTCATAAATTTCTTCAACAGATAATGACATCTTCTATACCCTGTGCATCATTTTAAATATATTTTCGTGCTGGATCTGTATTTTTATCTGCAGTTCGCCGGCAATCCCGTCCAGGCCTGAGCGTACTTCTTCCAATGTCTTATTCGAATCAGTTATATTAACGAGCATCATCATAACAAAATAAGTACCCATGATTTTCTGGCTTATATCTTCAATATTTATATCACTTTTAAAAAGAAAATCTGATATCCTGGCTACTATACCTTTTTTATCTTCACCAATTACGGTTATAAAAAGAAGTTCTTTTTCCATTTTAAAAAACCTTTGTGTTTGAAATAAAATAGTATTTATTTTTTTATCTATTTACTGATAAAATAAATGTGCAAGCTTTTTATTACATGTTATTCAATATAAAACATATTATCTATTAAAAATACTTATTTCAATTGATAAATCAAAATCGTCATTATTATAATTGTTATTGCAATTTTTTTTTGTATTTTGTCAGTATCCATATTATTACATTAAACTTGTTGCTAAACTGCTTTTCCCTGCCACAGCCGGGAGCGAATCCTGATGTTTTTGGAGAAATGCAGCAATTTTATTACTTAAGATCCTATAATTATAGTATGTTATTCGTATTGACTGACTTTTTATGTAAATATGGCTTATCTTATCGCTAAATTAAACTAATTTAGTGATTCAACGATAGATAAGATAATAAAAAGTCAGTCAAGACGAGTATGTTAATTGATTTTAAGAAAAAATAAAAAAAATGAAAAACAGATTATCTCAACTCGTAGTATCCCCGATTCAGAAAGTGCTGGCCAGTTTTCTTATATTGATACTGACCGGTACATTTCTTCTGCTAATGCCTTTCTCAACACATTCGGGAATAAGCATAACTGACGCGCTTTTTACATCTACATCAGCGGTTTGTGTGACAGGCCTTATTGTCATGGACACTGCAAAGGATTTTACGTTAGCTGGGAAAATAATCATCCTGCTCCTGATTCAGCTTGGGGGGCTGGGGATAATGACATTTTCCCTCGGCTTGCTGTCCATGATGAGCGGGGGTTTGTCAATAAAATGGGGATTTACCTTTGAAAGTATTTACACTGATATGCATAAACTACCGGTTATGAGCCTATTAAAAAAAATACTATTTTATACTCTGGCAATTGAATTCGTTGTAGCATCAATCCTTTTCACACAGTTCATTAAATATTATTCTTTCCTGGAGTCGCTGGGGCATTCATTATTTCATGCGGTTTCGGCTTTTTGCAATGCCGGTTTTTCAACTTTTACTGACAATTTGATGTTATTTAAAAGCAATAATGTTATCATAATATCAATCGCATTTGCTATCATTATTGGAGGACTTGGTTTTATAGTTCTAAACGAACTTATCAGAACTCCTAAAAAGAACCCAAAATTATTTTTTTCTCAGTTATCAATACATACTAAAGTTGTACTAACGACAACATTAATTTTGATCTTAACCGGTATGATCGGTGTATTAAGTCTTGAATGGGACTATTCATTTGCAGATGTTAACCTTGGGCAAAGTATATTGACATCTTTTTTTCAGTCAGTAACTGCAAGAACAGCAGGTTTCAATACTGTAAATATAGGCGTGCTGAGACAATCCACATTATCTTTACTGATCTTCCTTATGATTATAGGCGGTTCTCCGGGTTCAATAGCAGGCGGAATTAAGACTACCACCATAACAGTAATCTTCGCACTTATAATTGCCAAATTCAAAGGTTATAACCAGGTTGTTTTATGGGGCAGAGCATTAAATAAAGATAATATTGACAGGAGCACTACGTTAGTTATTCTTTCAATTATTTTTATATTTTTTGCGACATTTTTAATACTAAGTTTCCATAATTTCGATATGAATAATTCGTTTTTATCCGCTCTGTTTGAAGTTGTTTCCGCATTCGGTACTGTTGGATTATCCATGGGAATAACCGATCATTTAACGACAGAAGCCAAGCTTATATTATGTATTGTCATGTATGTAGGCAGATTAGGCCCTCTTACTTTAATAATGGCTCTAACATCAAAGAAAAAGAATTTAAATATCAAATTCCCTGAAGAACAAATAATGATAGGTTAACTTATGAAAAAATTCATTACAATTGGGCTCGGTAATTTCGGGTTCAATATTTCCAAGGTATTGGTTGAAAATGGATGTGAAGTTCTTGGTGTTGATACTTCCAGCGAAACAGTGGAACACGCCAAAGACTTTATAACTCATGCTATAATTGCAGATGCCACGAATAAAGATGTCATAGATTCTCTTTCTTTGCAGGATTATGATGCTGCCATAGTTAGCATTGGCCAGGATATGGCCAGAAGTATTCTTATATCGCTTTATCTTATTGAAAATAAAATTCCAAAAATAATCGTAAGAGGGATTTCCGAGGATCATGGCAAGATATTAAAATTAATTGGCGTTTCGGATGTTATTTTTCCTGAACAGGATATGGCTGTCAGGTTAGCTAATAAACTCTCCTTGAAGAATGCTGTTGACTATTTACCGATTGGCGAGGATTACAGTATCGTTGAAGTAATTCCGCCTAAGAGTTTTTTAGGAAAGACTCTTAAAGAACTGCAGATCGCGACTAAATTTAACTGCCAGGTCATTGGCCTGAAAACAATTGTAGACCTCGGTGACAGTATTGACATAACGGACAAGAAAGGAACAATGAAAATAGCGCCTACTGCCAATGATATGATAACAGAAGATTCAGTCCTTATTATAATAGGAAAGGATAAAGATATTGAGAGTATTCAGGCATTGAAATAAATAAATCAGTGTAACTGAATTTTTTCGCATTGGCCTTATTTTTAAATATCCCGGATCAGGATTTTTTCCGTATCTCATTTTATGCCTTTATTAAACGGGATCGATCCCGTTTAATAAAATGGGATTAATCCCGTATTATAAACGGAGGGGAAGCGAAGCTGAAACGGTTACATCGCAATACTCTGAGAGACTTATCTCATTTAAGATTGAACAGGATTTTCCCTTGACTCTAAACAACCCTAAGTATTTAAAATCCCTGACCTTAATTAAAAAATATTATTTTATACTGTTGCCGGAGTGATACTTTGAAAAAAATTGCTGATGATATTTACAGGTTAACGCTGCCGCTTCCGTTTTATGGGGTAAAAGAAATGAACCTCTATTATATTGACGGTGATAAACCGGCGATCATAGATACTGGCCTAGGCGACTCTCATTCCTTTGAAAGACTTTCATCCGAATTAATAAAGATCAACAGAAGCATAAAAAACATTTCAACAATAATCAACACCCACGAACATATTGAACATTTCGGAGGAAACAGACTGATCAGGGAAGCATCTCAAGGTATGGTAACTGCTTCAGTTCCAGCAAGTTATAAGATTAGAAACTCGCAAAAGATCAATATGGATCTAAAGAAATATCTTTCGGATTATGAGCCGGATCTGGCAGCGGAGCTTAAAGCAGAGCTTGATTTTGATCTGAAGATTGAAGGCTCTGAAGTAGATTGTATTGTTGATGACGGCGATATTATTGATACAGGAAGTATAAGGCTTCGGGTTTTAACTACACCGGGACATGCTGCAGGTCACATATGTCTCTACAACGCAGACAGGAAAATCCTGTTTACTGGAGATCATATAATCGCCAGGACTTCTACCTTTGTCGGATACGACTACAGGGAAATTGCTTCGCAAAGAATTGTAGATGTATTTAATAACGGATTCGCTAAACCTGATAATCTTACTTTATATATTAACTCCATAAACAAGCTCCAGAGATTAAGCATCGATGTTATCCTTCCCGGACACGGGGATATTATAACTAACCCTTATAAGAAGCTTGAAATGGAAATCGGAAAAAAAGAAAGGCGATCAAGGATGTTTCTGGAAGTACTTGAAAAAAGAAATGAAATTTCCCTGAAAGAGCTTACAGCGGAGGTTTATGGTAAAAAAAATAATACTTTATTACACAGAGGTTCGGCCCTTGGATACCTTGCCAGGTTAAACAGATCAGGTATTATTGAAGCTGAAATGAGAAAGGATGATCTATATTTAAAAATGAAAATCATTGATTATAAGAAATAAACACTTGACACTATAGTTTAAAAAAATAAAATTTTTTAACTTTTAGTATAAGGTATTAATTATATGATTTTTTCTGAAAGAATATTAAAGGTAAAGCCATCACCGACTCTTGCTATCACTGCCCTTGCGAACTCCCTGAGAGCCAAGGGTGTGGATGTGATTGGATTCGGTTCTGGTGAACCTGATTTTGATACACCGCAAGTTATTAAAGATGCTGCTATTAAGGCAATTAAAGCAGGAAAAACAAAATATACTCCCGCCGGCGGAATTGTTGAGCTTAAGGATGCTATAGTTAAAAAATTTCAAACAAACAATGATCTTATATATACCAGGGCCAATGTTACGGTAAATTGCGGGGGCAAACATTCTTTCTTTAACCTTATGCAGGTATTATTAAACCAGGATGATGAAGTAATTATCCCTGCACCATACTGGGTATCATACCCTTCAATGGTACTGCTTGCCGGCGGTAATCCGGTAATAGTTGAATCAAAAGAAGAAAATGGTTTTAAGATTACTCCGGAAGATGTCAGGAATATGATTACGAGCAAAACCAGGGCAATTGTAATCAACTCTCCGTCAAATCCAACGGGATCTATGTATTCACGTGGAGAGCTTGAGGCATTAGCTGATGTACTCTCAGTTCATGATATTTTAATAATCAGTGATGATATCTATGAGTCACTGATCTTTGGTGACAGGGGATTCTGCAATATCGCAAATATTAACGACAATCTTAAAAAGAAAACTGTCGTATTAAACGGCGTTTCAAAAACTTATTCGATGACCGGGTGGAGAATTGGTTATATGGCCGGCGAAGAAGAAATTATCAAGAAAGTAGAAATTCTTCAAAGCCAGTCGACATCAAATCCAACCTCAATATCACAGTGGGCGGCGCTTGAAGCGCTTTCCGGCGACCAGTCCGTTATTAAAAACATGGTGGATGTTTTTAGCAGGAGAAGAACTATCATAGTAGACGGATTAAATCATATTAATGGCATTAGTTGTAATTTACCTGACGGAGCATTTTACGCATTCCCGAATATTAGCGGAGTTTTTAAATTAAAGGGCTGGGAAGATATAAGTAATAAGTATAAAGACAATAGCAGTAATAATTCATCAATATTTTGCTCGTACCTGATCCAGGAAGCGGGTGTTGCTGTTGTACCCGGTATAGAATTCGGTTCTGACAATCATTTAAGATTATCATTTGCAACTTCAGACGAGAATATTATAAAAGGTGTGGACAGGATCAAACGGGCTGTTGAAAAGCTTGTGTAATAGTGTAACCGGATTTTTCCTTCATGGGATTAAACCAAGCCAGTACTGACGATATATAATTCATCCTTCTTAATATCTTCAATGAACATATTTGTGTAATAGTCATTATCGGAATCGGATAAAGATAAGGCTTTTAAATATATTTTCTGATTATTCAGATCCATTTCTGATAATCTTTCTTCCATGAGGATACGCGCGTATAAATTAGCCAACGCAACCACAGTGATCATTTGTTTATGCGGAGAATCAGCATATTGAGAATGGTGCTGACCAATAATATCAACGAGTTCATCCGGGAAATTCCATTTTATAAGTACAAATTTTCCTATTTG
>CAZVYR010000096.1:9432-12109 GCA_964631555.1 uncultured Leptospirales bacterium | reverse complement strand
ATTCCGCGCAATCCCGACACCGAAGCCCAGCGCGCAGTGCGCCGCGCGTTTGGCGATGCTGTGCGTATGTGGCAATCCATGTCCGGAGACGAAAGATATTCTTACAACAAAAAAGCCCGCTATCAGAACATGAGCGGATACAACCTCTATATATCCAGATACATTAAAACAATTATCCGCGCTCTGGCCGAGGCCGGTATATCACCCTCAATATACCTGTCTGCCCTTTCACCTGTGTCTTTTAATCCTTTCCACTCCGTTTCAGACTCGCTTATTAACCGTTCCGTGATAAATCCGGTGCTATTACGGCAAAAACCTGGCACTGGGTGACGGCAATCGCTCTAAATATTCGCTCTTTTAACATTTCACTCCCCTTCTTCGTCATCTCTCTCAGGCGCAGCAAAGAGAAGTGCGCGTATTAGCGTAAAAATTTTAATTGCGCAATTCAGGCAGTCGTGAATAAACGAACCATGCTGAAAGAAATAATTACACATTCAGAACAGGAAACCAGAACCTGGGCTCAGGACCTGGCATCAGGCTCTGAAAAAGGCAGCGTATTTCTGCTCCACGGTGACCTGGGCACAGGCAAAACCATAATAGCAAAAGGAATAGCAAAAGGGCTCGGAATTGACGAAGAAATAACAAGCCCCACATTCCTGATGCTCGAAATATATGAAAGCGGCAGACTGCCCATGTATCACTTTGACCTGTACAGAATAGACGACCCCGGCGAGCTTGATGAACTCGGGTTTGAAGAATACTGGGAAGGCGCAGGCATATCAGTTGTTGAATGGCCCGAAAAGGCCGGGGACCGGATCCCGGAGAAAGCAATAAAAATACACATACAATGGCAAAGCGAAAACGAAAGGAGAATAACAATTGAATATCCTGGTAATTGATACTGCCTCTCCCATAGAAATAGTCAGCGTGCTTGCCGGTGATACCGCGTACGACAAGACCATGTACACCGGCCTTTCCCATGCAACTACACTGTTCGGGAATATTGACCTTGCGTTAAAGGAAGCAAATATTGGCATGAAAGACCTTAATATCATAGGCGTGGGAACAGGCCCAGGATCATTTACAGGCATAAGAATAGCAGTAACAACAGCGCGCATGTTCTCGCAGATATTAAACCTGCCCCTTGTTGGAATCAAGACACCTCTGATATACGCGTGCTCAGCAGGAGCATCAGCACATACAGGGCAGAACATTATAACAGCGTTTGACGCGAAGAAAGGCAGGGTATTCGGCGCCCTTTATACAAAAAGCGAACACGAACTAAAACCAGTAGAGATCATCGGGCCCGGTGATTACATGATCGGGGAACTGATTGATAAGGTAAATTTAAAAGAAAAAACCCTGCTAATAGGGGACGGCTGCGGGAAATACTATGAAGAAATTAAATTAAAGATTCCAGACCACTACTTTATAAAGGAATTCATACCTGCAGGGAAGATAATATGCGAACTGGTAAAGAATATTTACCTCCAAAATCCGGATGAACATAAAGACCTGAACAAAGTACTGCCTTATTATTCAAGAAAGCCGGATGTTGCAATTGTAAAGAAATTAAAAAACGCTTCTGAGTAACTACATTTTAAAATAACACATTTTACAGCCATTGTTAGTTACTTTAGGAGTTGTCCCCGCCCTGCGGGCGGGGTGGATTGCTAATAAGTCATAAATACTATTTATTTTTTTTTACCCTGCTTCAACTCCTTTATCAATTTTGATTTATATTCCTTGATCAAAGGATCCATCATAGAAGAAAACCTCTTCATCTCATCAGGCCTTGAAGAAATACCCGCGAAATCTATTCCGACAAACATATCGCCTTTGTCATCCGTATAAGAACTTTTTATATCGCCATATATGGTAATAGGAGCCTGAAGCTTGAAAATTATATCAAAAATAAATCCTTTATTATGAACCATGTACTTTTTCAGATCCTGATTCGTTATCTTAATCTTTGCGCCGTTCTTACTGATATCAGTGATCTCCTGGTGCACCTGCAGTAATGCAGTATTTGCCACTCTTATTCTTTCTATAAGCTTTAAGATCATATCCTTTAACGCAACTACTTTGTCCAGTGTGAAATTCACGGTTTTTGATATCAATTGAACATATGCGAAAGGAACAGGCATTCCATGGTCAGTCACATAAATAATAGGAGATATTATAATTGATTTATACCCCTTTTCAATATTCTTCCTGATAAATTCCGGCAAATCACTGCCCATCAATTTATTTATATCAACAAAACCATCGGGATTTTTTATATATGATTCAGACCTGGAAAAATCTTCAATAAAAAGAGTTTCCCCGGTTTTCCTTATATGCGTTAACACATTATCGTCTTTCCCGAATATTCCGACCCTGACAATATCGCTTAAACCGGAATTACGGGACTCGAACTGGTCAAGCAATACTTTAATACCTGTCGGAACTTTATAATTCGTAACATCTATTGTATACTTGGAAAGTTTAAAATTGGCTGCTACAACATCGGCAGGTGATAATTTAAACCTTATCTCTTTGCGCACAGTTGCCGCTCTTCTCACACTATCGACCGTACATTTAAAATAACCGGGCCCTCTTATCTCCTGTACCTGCAGATCGATCTCAATATACTTGTCAAGCAGCCCATACAGTGTGAACATATTGTCTGGGTGGA
>CAZVYR010000096.1:0-9422 GCA_964631555.1 uncultured Leptospirales bacterium | reverse complement strand
CTTTAAAAAATCATTTATCCTGGCTTCACCCTTTTCAGGATCATATTTTATTAAAAGAGGCTTATTATTAAAATAGGTCTTTACAAATTCGACCATCTCTTCCTTTGAATCAATATCCAGTTCATTGAAAGCCCTGTCTTTTCTCTGCTTTATGTTAAGCAAATGGGTTCTCCTGTCATCTTAGTGAATTTTTTCGCTTAAATATATCATTTAGATCAATAAAAAGGCAAGAAAAAAATATGGGGGGTCATTTCTGTCCGCGGATTCAATCTTTCAATTGTCAGGTAGGTGTAACAAAGGGCTGCCTAACGAATAATTAATCGTTTAACAGAATAATTTGTGGTAATAATAAGATAATTAATACAGCAAATATACTCTGATCAGCTATGAATAGTTACACAGCAAAGACAGCCCTTAAAAAATAAAAGTAACCTTGTTAATTACTTTTTTTTTGCCGGCGCTTTTTTTGCAGGAGCCGCTTTCTTCTTGCTTTCCGCTGCTTTTTTTGTTGCAACAGTCTTTTCGAGCTTCATTAAGAGCGCTTTTTCAGATTTTAATTCGGCATCAAGTTTTTTCACCTTCTCTTTTTTCCTCTTCTGGTCAACCAATAGCTGTTTTAATGATTTATCACTCATAAATAATCTCACCTCGAATTTTTTATTTAATGGCTCTTGACGCATTTAAAGAAAATTTAAAAAATATAATCCTGCTTAGCAACTAAAACACGCCCAAAACAGTTACCGGCCTAAAAAATACGGAATCTGTTTCTCCAAGCCATAGAGAACATAAAATAAATAATATTTTATATAATAACTATCGTATATTATAGCCATCCATTATAAACATTTTTTTTTGTAGTGCAAGTAAAAAAAAATATTTATAAAACAATCCATTATTTAGTCAATATGAGTATACTTCATATTAAGATACGTATCGCGAATATTTATCATAATACTTTTTTCCGTGCTGTCAAAAATCATATATATCACGTGCTTTTTTTTATTGAGACTCCAGGCAAGTATATGCTTGCCTTTAACAACCTGTTCCTCGACAGGCTTACCGTATCTTCCGATCATATATACGCGGTAATCGATGTAATCCCGAATATCCATCGGCTTTTTCACTGAATAAATATCAAAGAGTGTGTTGCTGTCATCGAATACAAGAAGTATTTCCTCCTTTTCCATATACCGGGTGATTACGATCTTGATAGAATTCTCGGATTTTACTTTTATCCCGTTTATATACCTGTCGTTATTATCGTAATAAATAGAATGCTTCGAATATTTTTGTCTCTGCAATATATTTAAAACATTCTTCTTATTATCTCCAATAAAGAAAGCCTTATAGCCAGGCGGCTTCTGGTCAATAGTTCCCCCATACAGCAAAGGAATAAGATATGCAATTATAAGAATACTATTCATTTATAGTCTTCTGAGTAACTATATTTAAAATAACACATTTTACAGCCTTTGTTAGTTACTCTAGGATTTGATATTAGTTAAATTTATATTTATACACCGCGAAATATATTTGTCCATAAAAAAACCCGTAACTGCAATTCAGATCATGACTTATAAGCATAAAGAATAATACTTTTAGGGAAAAAATTATCAAAAAATCTTTCCAGCTTTTTAAGGATCACGGATGATTCACCGAAAAGTAAAAAATTTCTGTATGCTTTAGTAAGAGGTTGATCTTCCAGATGCAGCCCGACCACGCATCTGATGATCCAGTATATAGTATGAAAAGAATGCCTGAAATCGACATTATAAATAACAAGCCCGTTCCTCTGCATGATCTCAGCAAGTTTAGCCGGAACATACTTCCTTATATGTCCTCCGGGTGAAGTAAAATACTCGTAAGTCAGAATATCATATATCATTTCACTAATGTAAGTAGGCACTGTAAAAGCGATCTTCCCGTTTTTCTTTAAAACCCTGGCGAGTTCTCTGCACGCAAGATCATCATCCCTGATATGTTCCATTACTTCAGAACAGATGATCCTGTCAAATGTCCCGCTATTGAAAGGCAGGCTGAGTGCATCACCGGAAATAACCTGGCAGGCAGATCCCGTAGGGAACATGTTCTGTTTTTTCATGTGCCATAGCATAAAGCGTGTTTTTTTTAGAGACTCCATATCCATATCCATTGAAAAAACCTTTGCTCCTCTTGACACATATTCAAACGAGTGTCTTCCCTGGCCGCATCCCGCATCAAGTACAAGGTGCCCCGGACATACATTGAGAGTATCAAAGTCAATAGTCAGCACTTATTACCTCCCTGTAAACATCAACTATTTCTTTGGCCGCCTTCTCCCATGAAAACCTGTTCAATATCCTCATCCTTGCTGCTTTGCCCATCTTTTCTCTAATATCAGGATTATCCAGAAAATAATCAATTGCGCAGGCAATTGACTCCGGGTCTCTCGGAGGAACAAAGTAACCGGTCTTCATATGCTCTCCTATTACCTCCGGTAATGCGCCTGCCTTAGCAGCAATGACCGGAAGCTCACACGCCATGGCTTCAGCAGCAGGGAACCCGAAGCCTTCATATAAAGAAGGACATACCGCAATCTCGGTCTCCGAATAAAGGTTTACAAGAGAATCAAGCGTTATCTTGCCGGTAAAAGTTATTCTTCCGTCAAGGCCAAAAGTCCTGATCCACTCATTAACGTAACGCCTGTTCGGCGCTCCGCCGTCAACTATAGTAAGATGTACATCATGCCTTGTCATGGTGAGAGCTTTAAGCAGGTACACAACACCTTTTTTCCTGTCCTCAACATTTCCGACAAATATCAGGCTGTTTTTCTTTTTCCTGGTTCCTTCAACCGCGTGAAAAAGCCCGGTATCCATACCATTATATACAACTCTTTGCTTCTCAAAAGGTACACCAAAAGCATCTTTAATTTGTTTCATTGAATCATTTGAAACAGTAATAATCCTGTCCATTCTCTTAGATACTATACTCTGCATCATCAGAGGATAATAAAGAATTCTTCTCATCTTTAATCCGAATGACGACGGGTACTCAAACCATGTACTTCTGTCAATAGTAAGAGGATGATGCAGGGTTGAGACAAGCGGCACACCTAACATCTTCATTAATAAAAACCCATACCCCAGGCATTGATTGTCATGAATAATATCAAATCTATTGTTTTTCAAGAGTTGTTTGAGCTTAATAAATGCTTTAAAAGAAAAGGTTATTATTTCAGGGAAAACCCCGAACTTTGATGCAGTAAATTCATAAAAATTAGAGGGCTCAAGGGTAGCGAAAGGTTTCTCACTTTTAATGAAATCTTTTCTGTTATTAAAATAATTATGGTTGTCCAGTTTATGTAAAACAACGCCAGGCATTTCATACGGATAAGGAGGACCCACTATTGCATGTACTTCATGCCCCAGCTTAACCAGTTCTTTTGCAATATACATAAGATAGATTCCCTGGCCGCCGCAATAAGGATTACCCCTGTAACTGAGTAAGCATATTTTCATTTTGTGTTTCTGTATTTTTCTATTACTTCTTTATAAACTTCAAGAGTTTTATGAGCAGTATGCGGCCAGGCAAATTTCTCAAGAACACGCTTTCTCCCTGTTTTACCCATTCTTGTATTTTTTTCCCTGCTATGCAATACCTGCAATATTGCCTGTTTTAAGGCAGCCGGGTCTCCCGGCTGCACCAGGACTCCGGCTCCATCGGTTCCTATAGTCTCTTTAAGAGCACCCGCGTTTGTTGAAACAACCGGCATCTCACACGACATAGCCTCTGCTGCCGGGAGCCCGAAACCTTCATGCAGCGATGGTACAACAAGGAGGGTTTTTGTCCTGTACAGGTTCAGAAGCTTTTCATGGGGGATATGCCCTGTAAACATTACCCTGTGAAGCAGGCCCTTTTTATTAATCAAATTATATACACTGCATTTTTCCGGAGGTCCCTTGTCCACAATAGTCAGTGTTATATTTTCAGGCAGCATCTCCAATGCTTCAATAAGATATTTAATTCCCTTCTTTCTGTCTTCAGTATTTCCCACAAACAGAAGTGCATTCTTTTCCCTTACCTGGCCGGTATATGTAAAAGCATTTGTGTCAATCCCGTTAACGACAACGCTTATTTTTGCAGTATCAAGATTGAATGCATCAGTAAGTTCCCCGACTCCTTCAAGGGAAGAAGTAATTATTCTGTCAAGCCTGTTGATCACAAAGCGCTGCATATTGATCGGGTAAAACATAAAAGTTGTAAAATACCCCCACAAATCACTTTCTGTTGAAAGATCAGCTTCCATATCCTTTGTCAGGGGATGATGAACTGTGGAAATAATCGGAATTCCATATCCCTTCATTGGAACCAAACCCCAGCCCAGGCACTGTACATCATGAATTATATCGTAGCTCTTTTTTTTCAGGAGTCTCTTTAAAAAGAAAAACGACCTTAAGCTAAAGGTCTCCATTTCAGGAAAAGCATGGAATCGTGTTAATATATAATCTGTAAAATTCCAAAATGAAAAAATCCTTTTTAATTTTTCATAAGCAATTGACCGCGTCTTGCTGAAATACAGATTAAGATTTTCCATCCTGTACACAGTGGCCCACGAATCCATATCATCAGGATAAGGAGGACCCACAAGCACATCAATCTCCACACCTAAAACAGCCAGTTCTCTTGTAAGATGATAAAGATATATGCCCTGACCGCCACAGAAAGGATTTCCCCTGTAACATAAAAATAAGACTTTCATGTTTTGGATATTATTCGTTTTTCCCTGGCAGTGTGGATCTGGTTGTTATTATTGCTATCCCAACCCAGAAAATCATTCCGAGGATGACCAGCGTAACAACAGCAGCAGGTATTGCCAGAGCCCAGTAACTTCTTTTGTATATCCCATAAAGGAACAAAACAGCGATCATCAAAGTAATAAAACAAAGGAAAAAAGCTTTGATCCTGGAATTATCTCTTTTTTTAACCAATTCAGGCATAGGTTGTACCGCCTTGATCGTTATAATTGTCCATCCTACCCAGAACCCAGTGCCGAGAAATAATAATGCAACAATGCCAATGGGTATTGCCAAGGTAAAGAATGTTAAGTTGCTAATATCTTTCAGATTTATATTTAAATAGAATTCATTAAAAACAAATACATTGTAAAAAAATATAATCCCGAGTAATAGTGAAATTACACACGCAATAAAACCATATACTTTTGCTCGCGGCATTGCAGGATCCCTCTTTTATTCAGGCTTTACATGTAACCGGGCATAAATTACCGGGAATAGACTTTTTTGAATCTTACTTAGGAGCCTTGTTATTAAACCTAATTTGTATATGGCGCTTGTCAACATATTTAATTCAGAGCCTTGGTATATGAACTATAACTTTTCAATAATTCATATTGAAACTTTAATGAAAATCTTTGGGAATCTTCTACAGGAAATATTTCTTTACAACCTGTTAATTAAATAAAGTATTATATCAAATAAAGTCTCAACATTATTATTTTTATTATGACCCATAAGGAATCAGGAAAAAATACATGAAGATTATTGCCTTTCTCGGAAATACGGGAAAAAAATATTCAAAAAACAGGCACAATGCAGGATTTATTATAGGAGATATTTTCGCTGACCAATTTAATATCAGGATAAAGAACAAAAACTTTCATTCCGATTGCGGTAGCGGTGCAGTTAAAGGTATTGAATGTTTGCTGCTTTTTCCCAGAACATATATGAACAACAGCGGTCTTGCTATAAACACAGCCATGCAATACTACAATGAGAGTCCTGAAAATCTTATTGTCGTTCATGATGAAATAGAATTGTCATTCGGGAAGACAAATGTAAAATCTGACGGTGGTCATAAAGGTCATAACGGGATCAGATCCATAATGCAGCATATCGGGACCCCTGAATTCAGGAGAGTCAGGATTGGCGTAGGCAGATCACCTGATCCTCAAATAAAAGTAGCTGATTATCTATTGTCCAATTTTTCCAAGGAAGAATTTAATCAATTGATAGAACTGGCTCCTGAAATAATAGAAATAATTATAAAAGAAATTATGAGATAACCTTTTCAGTACAACACCCGGTGTTCACATTAAGGTAATACACCCTGAAATATAATTATTTAAAAGAATTTTCCGAAAAATACATTAGGAGACTACAAATGAATATATTAGTACCATTAGCAGAAGGATTTGAAGAGATTGAAGCAGTTACAATTATAGACGTTCTTCGCAGAGCAGATATTAAAGTAACAACAGCCTATATTGATAAAAATCCTGTTACAGGATCACACGACATACCCGTAACAGCAGACATTGAAATAAAGACAATCAATGAAAGCGAAATCAGCGGAATAGTCCTGCCCGGAGGCATGCCCGGAAGCGATAACCTGAAAAAAAATAACAAGGTAATTGAATTAGTTAAAAAAATTAACTTGAACGGCGGATTAACCGGGGCTATTTGCGCAGCTCCAATAGTACTTGGCCATGCAGGGCTTCTGCATGGTAAGAAAGCCACATGTTACCCCGGCTTTGAAGAACATCTGAAAGGTGCGATCATAGTTAAAAAAGGACCTGTTGTGACAGACGGCAATATTATTACAGCAAGAGGACCCGGATGCGCAATGGCTTTTGCGCTTGAAATTATTGCTTCTGTCAATGGTGAAGATCAGATGACCCGGCTAAAAAATTCAATGCAGGTATACTGGATGTAATTTTACTTTATTATTTGTATTTAAACACAAATAAAAAAGTAAGCATTCAACTCATTGTATTTCTATTTCCAGGTCTCTTCATCTTTTTTATTAGCAATCCACCCTGCCCACAGGGCGGTTCCGCTCAGAGAGCGGGGACAAATCCTAAAGAAACAAAAAAGAGCAATAAAACAGACCGTTAAAAAAATTGTTTCTCAGAAGAAAATATTTTAAATAAGAGCTCAATTTTATTGGAAAAACTATTTGATCATAATCCTTGCATCAACAACAGAATATCCTTGACCCTCGGGCAGTGCTATAACTGGATTTAAATCCATTTCACTAATCTGCGGAATATCTTCTACCATGGCAGATACCCTTAAAAGGAGATCCTCAAGTGAAGCAATATCCAAAGGTGTTGATCCTCTGTAACCTTTTAACAGTTTTGACATTTGAACCGAATCGATTAACTCTTTTACGTCTAAATCAGTCAGTGGGTGTAATCTTAATGCCGTATCTTTTAACAATTCGGCATATATACCTCCAAGACCAAACATAATTACATGACCTAAGGACGGATATTCATTCACGCCGATAATTATTTCCTGTCCTTCTTTTATCATCTTTTGAACTATCACTCCCTGCATTTCACGAGCGCGCCCAATAGCACTTAATTTCTTATTTATCTCTGTAAAAGAATCTTTTACTTCATCCGGTGTTTTTATATCAAGAGCAACTCCGCCGACATCGCTCTTGTGCGAAATAGTAGAAGAAACCAGTTTAATAACCACAGGATACCCTATACGATCAGCCGCGGCAGCAGCCTCTTCGCTTGTTGCGGCAAACTCGGTTTCAACTGTTTTTATACCATAGCATTTATATAATTCATTCATTTCATTGTTGGGAACACAGAGCGCCACTTTGTGTAATAAATGCTATTTTTCCATTTAAAGGAGAAATAAGTGCAAATGTAGCGTTTAATCTAATTTTTGGATCTGTATTAATAAATCCCATACAATTCGGACCGATTATCCGCATACCATAGCCGAATGCTGTATCGCGTAATTCTCTTTCCAGAGCAGCTCCTTCGTGTCCCTTCTCTTTAAATCCATCTGAAATGACAACAATCCCCCATACTTATTTTCTGTCGCATTCATCGGCTACCCTGAGTACCTGGGAAGCAGGAACAACAATTATTGCCAAATCTATTTCACCTGGAATATCCGTTATCGAATAATAACTCTTGACAGACATTACCGCACTGGAACTGGTTGTAACCGGGTATACTACACCGGAAAATTTATTTTGTATAATTGACTGAAAAACCAGTTGTCCTATCGCTCCCGGCCTGTTGGAAGCACCGATAACAGCTACCGATCTTGGTTGTATTATATGTTTTAATGAATTTATTGTCGCTGTTAAAGCTCTTTCTTCTTTCTTCTTAATCACCTCAGGAGTTTTTGTAAGAGGAAATGTAATATGATATACATCTCCAATTACTTCTCTCTTCATATGAAAACCATATCCCTGAAATACCGACAACATTTGGGTATTTTCTCTGAGTACCAAAGCTTCAAATGTATCAATCTCATTTTTACGTGCAACGATTGCAAGCCATTCGATTAACTTTGTTCCTATTCCTTTTTCCTGATATTCATCTTCAATAACAAAAGCAATTTCTGCTGTACTTACTGACGGCAACCGATTGTATCTACCGACTGCAACGATCCGTTTTTTTTGATCTTCTTTTGCTTCTGCAACAAATGCAAATGTATTAGAATAATCAACAGTGCAGTATCGCAGTGCATCTTCACGCCCTATTTCCTTTGGAATATATTGTAAGCGCAGATATTTGGTTCTAGTGCTTAAAATGCTGTAAAATTCAAGCCATGCATCTACATCATCTGTCTTTATCGGTCTGAATAATATAGCAGAACCATCCTATAAAATAACCCTGCTTTCATATTGTGTGGGATAAATCATTTCTTGAGCCGGCAATTTATTTATCTCCTGTTTTTAATAATGATTTATTGATTAGTTATTTGTATTTAATTTCAGGCATAAATTCAGGAAAAATTACAAGTTATTTCGTTCAGAGAGTAGTTTAAGTGGATTGTCAACAAATGGTTCCTTAGGCGCTGCAACTATAGAATGCTTATGGTCTCTATGAGAATAGATTCCGAAAAAAAAAGATAAGTATATTATTCAGTCTGCATAAAAAGATTGATGATTAGTTCGTTTAATCAGGATACATAGCCCTCAATCATTATACAAATCCCTGTGAATTCCTAGTATCATTATAATATGCAAATATCAACTATCCCATAGTCTGTGTCAATGAAATTATCTGAAAATATCCAATGAAAAACCAGAAATCAAATTATAATTTTTTATTTGCATAATGAAAACCTTTAGGATAGAATATTTTTGAGCAGTATATAAACAATTATATCCTGTCTGAAGTAACACACATTACCGTCTTGAATAAGAACTTATTCAGTCTTAATAATATATTAATCAATAATAAATAACTATTCAGAGGTTTTAAGATGAAATACATAGTAATAGTAGACGACTCAATAACAATACGTTCAACAATCAAACTGGTAATTAAGAGTCTTGGCTATTCAATAGCAGAAACAGAGAATGGTCAGGAAGCCCTGAATAAAATAAAAGCAATAAAAGATGCCGGCGATGAGATTGTATTATGTATTACCGACATCAATATGCCT
>CAZVYR010000095.1:9361-12162 GCA_964631555.1 uncultured Leptospirales bacterium | reverse complement strand
CCTGGACTACAGGAATGGCCGGTTTGCCTGTATGCTGCTGCAACGGGATGTAACATAATTGCGGGATTGATAAATTGGAAAACTCTTTCTCAAAGGTGATCTCTTTATTCTCGGAAGGATGTATGCCTCCCTTAAAAGTACTTAATGCCCTTTGAAACATTACTTTAGCCCTTTATCGAATATATTTCATCCTTAATAGGTAATTCTTTCCTCAGGTTCTTTATATATGGGAAAAGTTCGCCATTCTCCTCGTAGTATTCGCACTCATCCATTATTCGTCGTGCTACTGTAAAGTATTTGTAGAACTTTTCTTCGCCGGACCGCTTCACCCATTGTTTTTTTGTGCATTTTACTCTAAGTACATATCTTTCCGGCTCTGATTCATATTGTCTTATAAGAATACAATTCGCACAATTGGCACAGAATATTTTTTCCATCACCATCAATTACTCCTGTAAAAATAAATAAAAAGTCATCCTGTATTGATCATACAAGATTATTTCCGAAAACTTGTAATAATCTTTAAAAATCTTAATGATATATATACCGGGATAGGCGAATTTATGCCCGAATTTGGACAAATTAGTCAAGTGTTTTTTATTTATGTTTAAATCCTATGTTAAATAAGGATACGTATTTATAGTCAGGACGAATAATTATTCGTCCCTGCTGATATTCTGCCGGTTATTTATTGACAAAATCCGGATTATCCTATCCTAAAATATGAAAATTACTACTTTTGTAATAAATTTTTTATTATAAATAAAGGAAGGCCGGGTGTGTTTAGCATGGTTACGGCAACTGACATTATATGAAAGTACTTTTGATCAATCCCCCATATCCTTTTGAAGAGTCTCCAACCCCACCGTTCGGGCTGATGTCGCTTGCCGCATTCCTTCTTGAGAACGGTATTGATGTCAGGATTGAAGACTATATTATAACGCCTTATTCGGCAGAACGGATCGGAAGAGTTATCAGGGAATACGATCCTGATGTAATCGGAGCCACAGGCGTTACTATGAATATCAAGACTTCCCTCAGGATTTTAAAGGACTGCAAAGAGGCTAATCCGGAGGCGATTACTGTTCTGGGAGGGCCGCATGTTACTTTTGACGCTGACGCTGTTCTGCGCGGTAATCCGCATATTGATTTTGTTGTAAGAGGCGAAGGAGAGGTCACTTTCCTTGACCTCCTGAAAGCAGGGGCATGGACCAGCGGCCGGAATATCGCCGGATTGTCTTTCAGACAAGGGGAAGAGATCATTCATAACGAAAACAGACCCTTTATTAAAGATATTAATATCCTGCCCTTACCCGCACGTCATCTTGTGCAGCTTAGTAAGTATAAAGCCCTGGGATTTCCGCTGAATATGGTTACGTCAAGGGGATGCCCTTATAATTGCATATTTTGCGTAGGCAGAAAAATGGTCGGCAGCAAGGTAAGGTATTTCGATGTGGACAGGGTTGTCGATGAGTTCGAGATGCTCGCGGGCATGGGCTTTAAACAGATCAATGTTGTTGACGACCTGCTTACTGCTGACCAGGACAGGTGTATTGCAATCTGTGATGAAATAATGAGAAGAGGGATCAGGCATAAATGGAACGCGTTTTCGCGTGTAGATACTATCTCCAGGGAATTGCTCATTAAGCTTAAGGAAGCAGGATGTGAGGCTTTATGCTTCGGGATCGAAAGCGGCGACCAGGAAATTCTGGATACTGCGAAAAAAAAGACAACTATTGAAAAGATCAGGAAGGCTGTGCAGCTTTGCCATGAAACCGGGGTGGATCCTATGGCTTCTTATATAATGGGACTTCCGGGGGAAACGCCTGAAACTATTGAAGCATCAATCAGCTTTGCAAGGCAATTGTGCTCTAATTTCGGATTCCATATTCTGGCACCTTTCCCTGGTACGGAAGTGCGTGAGAAAAGCGGGGAATATGGGATAAAGATACTTACCGACGACTGGGACTTGTATGATGCCAACCAGGCGGTTTGCGACAACGGTACAATATCCCCTGAGGAAATCAATGCGATAGCTGAAAAATTCAACAGGCTTTTTAAAAATTATGTTAACGGGCTTCTTGAGAAAGAAAAAAAACGGGAGATGCTTTCCGGAAAAGATAAATCTTATATGGATAATCTTCATACGTTCGCTTTTTCACTGGATTTGATACTGAAGGAATGCGTGGAACAATACGCAGGTATAAATAACGGGCATTCGGATTCTGAGATCATTGATGATAATATCATCAGGGATTTTCTGGATTTTATCAGGGATAAAACTAGTGCTGATGAGGCCCGTGCAGAAGCTCTGCTCTCACGATTATTTGATTTGAACTGTCTGAAAATAAAGAGCGACTTTAATAAAAAAACTATTGTATGGTGCTGATTCCACTCTTTTTCCATTTTGAGTAAAGAATACCGCATTTTTATTACTCTCGCCGGGGCATTATCCCAGGGGTTATTTGTTATAAAAATAAGAGCATATTTTTATTTTTCAAACTGCTATTATTGCCTTTATAAATTTAAAGTTCAAGGGGCAGGAATAATATAAAACCGTATTAAATGACGACTTTGAAACGGAGGGGAAGCGGCTTTGAAACGGAGAGGAAGCGACTTTGGAACGGAGGGAAGAGTATTAAATAACAAAAATAAAAAAATATGGAACGGATTTATTATACAGGAGGTCTAATATATTATAAAACTACCTCAAAATATAAAAACAGATATACAAGCAGTAACTGTTTCACGCTTTTGATTTCCCCGCTGAAGGCGGGGAAATTCATATTTTTTATTTTTTT
>CAZVYR010000095.1:0-9261 GCA_964631555.1 uncultured Leptospirales bacterium | reverse complement strand
TCACGCTTTTGATTTCCCCGCTGAAGGCGGGGAAATTCATATTTTTTATTTTTTTAAATTTGTTGTAAAACCGGCTTTTCCTATACGCAGACTGGGGAAATTCCTCATAATTTTATGAGAAATGTAACAATTCTTTTATATAAAACTTAGTTGATATTCAGGGATTAAAAAATGAATAAAATTATTACTGTTGCGCTAATGCTCCCTGTTATTATTTCGGTTCAGGTTTCAGGCGCCTTCTCGCAGGAAATGCTCAAATGGGAGGATTGTGTCAGAATTGCGAGCGAAAAAAATCCGGACCTTATATCCGCAAAAGAAAAGATCAATCAGTTAAAAGCGAGTGAAGGAATAAGCCGAAGCAGTCTTTTGCCGCAGGTTGACGCGACCGCGAATTACAACAAGTCAAAAACAGATTCCGACGATATACCGGCTTCTGCTCAGACCAGCGAATCATATTCATACGGTATTACCGGTAAGCAGCTTCTTTTTGATAGTGCTAAAAACATTTATGATCTGAAAATCTCCAAAAGCAAACTGGAAGCAATGAACTATAACTATAAGATTGTATCAGCGACTTTACGCCGGAATCTCAGGTATGCCTTTGTTCAGCTTCTGAGCGCGCAGAAATTTCTTAATATAAGCAGGGATATACTTAAGATAAGAGAGAATAATTATAATCTTGTTAACATCCGTTATAAGGCAGGTTTGGAGAATTCGGGGTCTTTGTATACGGCAGAAGCTAACCTCGCGCAGGCCAGGGCTGAGATAGCGCAGGCTGAAAGGGCAATAATCCTCGCGCAGAGAAATCTTGCAAAGAACATGGGGCTTGAAAAATTTTTTTCTTATACGGCCCTGGGAGAATTAAAGACAAACGGACTCTACAAGCAGAAGCCGGATATTGAAACGCTTGCAAGGTCTAATCCGGAACTTAAGGAGATAATCCACGAAAGAATGGCGGCCGAGTTCAATCTGCGGTCCGCCAATTTGGACTATTCACCAAGGATATACGGGGTTGTAAGCGCGACCCGCGGCGATAACAAATGGCCGCCTGAAACTGCTGAATATTCGGCAGGAGTACAAATGTCTTTTAATATTTTCCAGGGGGGTAAAAGTCATTACCAGGTATCTCAGGCAGAGGCGGAACTGAAACAGATGTTCGCGGATGAAAGGAGTACCATGAATACTGTTTTATATTATCTTGACCAGGCATGGACAAACCTGCAGGATAATATGGACTCAGTCGAAGTGCAGGCAAAGTTTTTAAACGCGGCAGAGGAAAGGGCCAGGATAGCAGACGCGCAGTATTCCATAGGCACCATTCTCTTTGATAACTGGAACATTATACAGGACGTGCTGGTAAGCACTAAAAAAAATTATTTAAATGCAGCAACCAATGCCCTCCTTTCAGAGGCAGACTGGATTCAGGCACAGGGAGGAACTCTTAATTATGATAAAAAATAAGAAACGCTGGATCATCGCGATCATTTTAACTCTCATCATCTCTATAATCATTTTTGCGGCAGTTTCAAAAAAGAACGAAGATGCATCATTCAAAGAGAAGGAGGTATTTCCCCATTACGGTAATATTGAAACATATGTGTCAACAACAGGGACAGTGCTTCCGCAGAACAGGCTTGAGATAACGCCGCCCATAAGCGGCAGGGTGGAAAAAATTCTTGTAAAGGAGGGCGATCACGTAAAAGCGGGACAAACTCTGATCTGGATGAGTTCCACGGACAGGGCGGCTCTTATTGACGCCGCGCGGGCACAGGGGGATAAACAGCTTGAGTACTGGGAGAATGTATACAAGCCTATTCCCCTGGTCGCGCCTATCTCCGGTACTGTGATTGTCAGGGCCCTGGAGCCTGGCCAGACAGCGCTTACAACTACTGCAATACTGGTGATCTCCGACAGGCTGCTTGTTAAAGCCAATGTGGACGAAACAGACATAGGCAGGGTCAGGAAAGGACAGATGGCTGAAATAAGCCTTGATGCATACCCGGATGTCAGGGTTAAAGGCAGGGTAAGCCTTATTAAGTTTGAATCCACAACAGTTAACAACGTTACTACTTATGAAGTGCAAATACTGCCGGATAAAGTCCCTCCTGTTTTTAAATCAGGGATGAGCGCTAATATTAAGATCTATGATAATGTCAAAAAAAACGTACTGCTTCTTCCGCGCGATGTTATAACTTATGAGAACAGGCAGGCGTTTGTAATGGTAAAAAGGAAGGGACGTACTGAACCGGAAAAGGTTCAAATAAATACAGGGCTGGATGATGACCACAATGTGGAAATCCTGTCCGGATTATCTGAAAAGGATGCTGTTGTCAATATTCAGCAATTCTTTACTCCTTCGGATAATAAAGAAACCGGCGGAAATCCTTTTATGCCTTCGAGGAGAAGAGGGCCTAAATAGATATACCGGCCAACTAATATGATTGAATTAAAAAATATTATTAAAACGTATAATACGGGCAAATTCGAATTTCGTGCCCTTGATAATGTCAGCCTTAAAATAGACGCCGGTGAATTCCTGGCAATTATGGGGCCATCAGGATCAGGGAAATCCACGCTGCTGAATATTCTCGGTTTTCTGGACAAGCCCGATTCCGGGGATTATCTTCTTCTCGGCAGGGACATTACGGAACTTGGTGACGATGAATTATCGGTTTTCAGGAATCATATCGCAGGCTTTGTGTTCCAGCAGTTTCATCTTTTGCCGAGGATGACTGCACTCGAAAACGCGGAGCTTCCGCTTATCTATGCCGGGAAAAGGGGTATGAAAAAGGCTGCTAAAGAAAGGATCAGTGATGTAGGGCTGGCACACAGGGAAACACATTTCCCTAATGAGTTATCCGGGGGAGAACAGCAAAGGGTAGCTATAGCGCGTTCAATGGTAAACGAGCCATTGATAATCTTTGCGGACGAACCTACGGGTAACCTCGATACCAGGAGCGAGGAAGAAATAATATCTATCCTTAAAGGACTTAATGAAAGCGGGAAGACTATAATAATGGTCACTCATGAGGAAGAGATAGCAAAACACGCTAAACGTATCATCCGCATGAGGGACGGCAGGATCATTTCCGACCGCAGAAAGGAAAAGCACAATAAGAAACAAACGAAGGACCCTGCTTCTCTTGAGCTTATAAACCGCGCTTTGTCAAATACCCATACTGCGTTCGGACAGGCTGAATTCATAGATTATATACGCCAGGCCATGAGTTCCATTATTTCACATAAACTTCGCTCTTTTCTTTCAATGCTCGGGATACTGATAGGGGTCGCGGCTGTTATATCCATGCTCGCGCTCGGGGAAGGAGCAAGGGAGTCCATCTCCGAGAGCCTGGCTTCTCTCGGTTCCAATGTGCTGAGCGTTCGTCCCGGTGCCATGCGCCACGGAGGCGTAATGATGGAAACGGGTTCTGTAACAAGGATCGAGATCCAGGACGCAAAGCTCATAGGTAAACTGAATGAAGTCAAAAATATTTCACCAAACGTTGCCAGCCGGGCCCAGCTCGTGTATAAAGGCAAAAACTGGAACACGTTTATCCAGGGAGTTGGCACTGGTTATGAAGAGATGAGGTCAGCGAAGCCTGTTGCAGGGGAGTTCTTCACTGAAAGGGATGTTCAGACCAGAAGAAAAGTAGCTCTTGTGGGCAGTACGATAGTAAGGGAACTTTTTGATAACGCGTCTCCTGTCGGCAGGGAAATCAAGATCAATAAAATCAACTTTTTGGTAATCGGTGTTCTACCGGAACGCGGAGCTTCACCATTCAGGGACCAGGATGATGTTGTGCTTATGCCTTATACCACGGCCATGTACAGACTTCTGGGGAAGACTTACCTTGACTCAATAGACGTGGAGGCAAAGGACCCGGCACTGATAGACAGCGCAATTAGTTCGATAAAAAGCGTTATAATCAAACGGCACAGACTCAGCGCAGACAATGAGGATTCTTTTCAGGTTCGCGACATGACAGAAATAAGGGACGCGATGACTGCGACAACAAAAACAATGAGCATCCTGCTCGGCTCTGTGGCAGCTATTTCCCTCATAGTAGGAGGCATAGGTATAATGAATATTATGCTTGTGTCGGTTAAAGAGCGTACCAAAGAAATAGGCCTGCGTAAGGCAGTTGGCGCCAGGAGGATGGACATACTGGTTCAGTTTTTGATAGAGTCAGCGCTTATGACGCTTTCGGGCGGATTTTCAGGGATACTGCTCGGTGTTGGTATATCCGGGCTGATGTCGATGCTCGCGGGATGGACAATGAAAGTAACCGTATTTTCAATCGTCCTCTCATCAGGGTTCTCGGTAATGGTAGGCATTTGCTTCGGTTTTTACCCTGCTGTACTGGCTTCGAAGCTAAATCCGATTGCCGCGCTCAGGTATGAATAACGGGCAGTGTGATTTATTTCAAATGGGCTATTGTTCTTTATGTTGCTCATTATTCATGGCTATCAGCCTGCGCAAAGCTCTGTAAACAACATCATAGGAATTCGATGAATTCCAGAACATGTAACCGTACGCACCCGCTTCCCTGCTGGCAATGACCTGTTTTATGATATAGTCCTCATTATAATTCGTAACCCTCCAACCGAATGCCTGAAGCCATGGTCTTATAACCTTGCCGTTGGCCAGTGAGTCCGTTCTGATTAATCCTTTATAGATAAAATGATAGGGCTCATCTCCCGGATTCGGGAATCCGTCGAAATCATCATTAAAATGCGAGGGATAGAGCATCGGAGATATTACATCACAGTACCGGGAAAGTACCTCTATCCTTTGCCCGAGTTTTTTTATATCTTCTTCTTTGCCCCATGCTGTTACTCCGAAAATATCAATGGATAACAGCGTATTTCTCCCGGATATTTCTTTATAAGCCCGCTTCAAGAAATGCTCGATAACAGCTTCCTTGGACATAGTGCCGTAATGAAAGGCAAATTTTGCATCGTTCAAGTCACCCTTTGTAGGGAACCTGATATAATCGAACTGTATTTCATCAACTCCCTTCTCCGCCATTTCAATGGCAAGATGAATGTTATAATCCTGAACATATTTATTTGTCGGATCACACCAGAGTTCCTTTGACCCGGGATTCCATTGCTTCCCTGTTCTCTTTGAATGGATAGCATAATCCGGTTTTTTACTGCACAGCAGATGATCCCTGAATACTGCTATTCTTGCGATAGTATAAATACCTGCCTGTTTCAGGATTCGGATCATTCTGTCTATATTGTCTAGAGTGCGTTTTTTATGAGTATCGAATTCTATAACATCCGGGACATGACTTAGGTAACTAATATTGCCATCAACATCCTTTACATCAAAAACAATAGCATTGATCCCGGCTTCCCTGAAATGGAATATTTTATTAAAAAATTTTTCACCTCCGATTGAGTTGGCGTTAAAATACAGACCCCTGGTATAAACAATATCCGGTTTTTTATGATTTTTCAGGTCAGGCAGAATGGAAGGCAGAGAATACGGGATATACAGGATCATGTCTGAGCCGATTGTATCTTTATCCAGGCCGTTATAAGACATGATCGCATTTGCAAGTTTGTAGGATTTATAAAACAGTGTATATTTTATCGCCTTTTTCGCGATCCGGTTTATGCTTTCACCATTCACAGCATGTATAAAAAGCATATTCCCGAAATGAATAAATTCCTGTGACAAGGATTTATAGGGATTAATATAATTACAGGTCTCTACTTCAACTATCCTGAAATCTCCACTCCCATTATATTCTCCTGTAATACCATAATAAAAACTCTTCAAACTATCTATTAAATAATTAATTCTGATAAAATTATTGCTTGAATAAATCAAAATTAAAATAAAAATAGCAGATATTATTATTGTGAAAATATTTCTTTTATGCAGTCTCATATAATGATTAAATAATAATTAAGAGTATCTCTTTAAACGTCGGTATTTAAACGAATTATCTTATATTTAAATTGCTGATCATTCCATATAAAAAATAATTCCGGGTAATGGGCCGAAAAAAACAAAACCCTTAAAATGATATAAGGACACCAATAAAAATAAAACAGGTATAAAATCAACCTAAAAATCCTTGGTAATTCTTTTTATCCAATATGTTAATAATACGAAAAAAAATATCCGATTTTACTAACGGGATAATAAATTTTTATCAATTCATAGTTTCAATAATTATATCGTTCAAATCATTCAGGCATCTGCGTTTTCGTTCTATCTTTTCAATCGCAGTTAACCAGACCAAATTTACCGGCATAGACGCAATGCCCCTAATCGTTTCCATTGCAATCCTTATAGGCGCGACTGTTATTATTCAATCCACAAAAAATTTCCCGAAATTCGGGATCGAGGGTTTTATAGGAAACCTGCTCGTACTTATCATTGCCAGGGAGATCGGCCCCCTGGTCACGGCTATAATAGTTATAAGCAGATCAGGATCTGCAATAGCCGCAGAGATCGCTACTCAGCAGCAGCATAAGGAAATATTATCTTTAGAATTAATCGGGATTGATACAAAGCTTTATATTGTGCTGCCAAGAATAATAGCGTCTATATTATCAATCTTTACATTGATAATAATATTCGATATAGTAGGATTCCTGGGCGGATATCTGATCTCTCTGACAACAGTATTTATTCCGCTGGACAGCTTTATGCAGAGTGTAATGGAGGCCTTCAGCTTCGAAGACCTTGTAATAACACTTGTAAAAAGCATTATATATGGGATAATGATCCCGCTTATTTCCTGCTATTACGGATTTATGCCTAAATCATATTTCGATATCCCGATACAGGTAAGCAGAGCAGTTGTACGTACATTATGGATAATAGTTGTGATAAATGTCCTGATATCAGCAGTGTTTTATTTTTAAGATAAGTTTTATTACAAGGATCACAATTTTGGAAGATATTGAATTATTAAAACTTAATAATGTTTCATATAAATCAGAAAGGGTAATATTAAATAACATTTCTTTCTCTTTGCGAAAAGGGGAGAACCTGGTTATCTTCGGGCCCGAGAATTCAGGAATAGAAATTATTTGTCCAATTATTTCCGGATTGACTAATAAATACGATGGAGAGGTATTATATAAAGGCAGATCTGTTAAATCATACGATTATCTTGAAACTCACAATTACAGGAGACAAATTGGCTATCTTCAAAGTGACTATGGATTAATCAGCAACATGACAGTATTTGAAAACATTTCCCTTCCACTTAAATATCATTCCGAACTTTCAACAACAGAGATAGAAAGTATTACAGATCATTATATCCGGGAAATGAACCTGCTTCATTGTAAAAATTTAAGGCAGGTTGACCTGACAAGATCGGAAACGCTCAAAACTGCATATTTAAGATCAATAATATTTAATCCGGATATGATCCTGGTCGAACATTCGCTGGCCGGACAATGCCTGATCAATGTTCAGACATTCATTAGAAGTTTGAGAAAAGAATCATTCTCAAATGCAAAATCCGTTGTTTTTATTACATTCGATCCTTTATTATTCACAGACTTGTCAGATAAATTTATAATGTTATATAACGGCAATCTTGTATTTGAAGGTTCACGTAAGGATTTTTCTTTAACTGACAATCAATATTTGCAGCAATACCTGAAATCGTCCATTGACGGTCCAATGGAAATTATGTAATTATTATATTAGATTAGATTAATTAAGATTTTCTTTCTTTAGTTCTTCTTTAACCGCTCTAAGGAACAGGCTGTCGTTATAGCCTTTTAACATCTGATTTTTACCTTTGACTATTTTCTTATATTTTTCGTAAAGGTCACGGTCAATTTCAATCTTGAGCACTGCTATTTTACTCTTCTTATTTTGCACTTTTCACGTACTCCAACAATATTCATTTTGGCGGACATGCTAGTGATATATTATTTTTTTGTCGACAATTAATTATTGGAAAATAATAATATCTGACTAACATTAAAATTATAATCTTACTGGAAAGACTTATACCAAACAATTCGATTTTATTAAAATAAATATTAATTCAATATAAACAAAATTATATTCCTGTTTATTAAAGTTATGTGCTACTCTTTAAGTATTAATAAACCGCATATAAGTCAGTTTATATTATTAAAGAGATATCAATATGAAATTAAAAAAAACTGAAATCCGTGTAGCCCTGTTTGTACTTATCCCCATAATAATTATCCTGTTATTTGTTGTACTTAAATTAGGCTATTCACTGGCAAGCGAGACTATTGATGTATACTTAAAAATCGATAATATCAGTTCAATAAAAAAAGGAACTTTAGTTAAGATAAAAGGATATACGATCGGAAGAATTATTGATATTGAACCAGTGTATAAACCTGCTCTTCATTTTCTTGCGAAAATGAGGATCAGGACAGACATTGAAATCTATGAAGACTGTTCAGCAATAATTCAAAACCAAAATATAATTGGAGAACCGGAGATCGAAATACGCAATCCGGAAAAAAAGGGTGAACTAATAACAGAGTCTTCTGTTATCGAAGGTATTGAATATGTGAACCTGGAAGCCCTTTTAACCGACTTTCACAACCTGCTCACCAATCTTTCCGGTACAGTTGATATATTCAGAGGAATGTCGCTGGAAAGTAAAAATAATATCAGGTTATTGATTGCTAACTTATCCGCCAGTGTTGCGACTATTAACCGGATATTGTTAGACTCTGAAAAGGATATAGGGTTGATCCTTGAATCTTTTCGTAAGACAGCCCTGACCCTTGACGAGATATCAAAAGAGTTGAAAAAACATCCTGTAAAATTCCTGTTTAAAGGCAAATAAAAAAACTATATTCCCAATATGCCGTTTTTTACTGTTATCATTCCTGCGTACAATAGATATGAATATCTGAAAAAAGCTATTGAGTCAGTCTTATCTCAGACATATAAAGACTTTGAACTGATTGTTGTAGATGACGGTTCAACTGATAATACACCTTTAATTAAGTCTATTTATAAAGATGAAATACTTTATATAAAGCAGCTCAACCGTGGTGTAAGCAGTGCAAGGAATACCGGCATTATAAATTCAAAAGCACAACATATTGCATTCCTGGACTCAGATGATCAGTGGCTTCCTGAAAAACTTCAGGAACAATATAGATTTATTCTCAATAACCCCCAAATACGAATTAACCAGACAGAAGAGATCTGGATAAGAAATGGAGTTTATGTGAACCCGATGAAGAAACATAAAAAGTTGCAGGGCAAAATTTTTCCAGACT
>CAZVYR010000094.1:9571-12275 GCA_964631555.1 uncultured Leptospirales bacterium | reverse complement strand
AAGATAATGCTAAATTTTATTATTAAATATAATTCTGTTTAACTTGCATTATCTCTTAAGATTGATCAGTTCCTGAAGCATCTGGTCTGAAGTAGTAATGGTCCTGGAATTAGCCTGAAAGCCGCGCTGTGTGATAATCATATCAGTAAACTGCTCTGAAAGATCGACATTCGACATTTCAAGCGTACCCGCGGAGATCTTGCCTCTACCGGCCTGGGAAGCAGAACCGACATTAGCCATACCGGAGTTATTGGACACCTCGAACAGGTTCTCGCCTACCGCAGTCAGCCCTCCAGGATTATTGAAAACGGCCATTCCGACCTGTCCGACTATTTGCTTGGTTCCATTTGAATATACACCTGTAATTATACCTGAATCGTCTATATTGAAGGCTTCCATATAGCCCATAGGATAACCATTCTGCTCAACAGCCCGTGTTGTAGACGGAGAAGAATACTGGGTAATACCTTCCACAAGCCCTGAACTCCCGAGGTCCATCTGGATTGTTCTTACACCGGGATCGCCAGCGATTCTGTAATTGAAATTAACCATCATCGCTCCCTGGTTAAGCTCGTCAGGTCCGCCTTCATCAGAAACCGAGATCAATCTGCCTTCGGGTGAGAACCTCAGGTTTATCCTGTCTGACGGATTCGCGAGGTTAGGCTGATTTGCACCCGCTGGTACGTCAAGTGTTACCGGGCCAAGCGAGTCTGTAATAGCAGCGGATGCTGTCCACTGATTCGGAGCTGTTTTCCAAAATGTCAATGTAAGCCTGTGAGTGTCACCTAACTTATCGTAAACATCAAGATTTGTGGTGACTCCTGCAGAAGCCCTCATCCGTCCAGTAGCATTGGGTGGTACGACCGGCATCTTGGAATCCAGATTACATTTATACTTGATTGACAAGGTTTCCTTTGCCTCAACTTTCCCATAAATAGGTACTATCAGATCCTCAACGCTTCCCGAAGTATTTACAGTCTGTTCACCCCTCTCATTCGTAGTAGCCATCCATCCCTGCACTCTCAGACCATTAGCCGGATTTACCAGGGCACCGTCTTTATCAAGTGAAAAATTACCTGCCCTTGTGTAATAATTTTTATCGCCTTTTGCTGTGATGAAAAATCCGTCACCTGAAATCGCCATATCAGTCTGATTGCCTGTTGTTTGCAAACTCCCTTGAGTGAATAGCCTGTCAATAGAAGCTATTGTCATCCCCAGGCCAACCTGCTTTGGATTAACACCGCCTTTATTCTCCTCAGGCCTGGCAGCTCCGGCAATAGTTTGCGAAAGCATATCCTGGAAGGTAACCCTGCTGGTTTTAAATCCGTATGTATTTACATTGGAAATATTGTTACCAATAACATCCATTCTTGTTTGATGGTTTTTTAATCCGGAAACCCCGGAAAAAAGCGATCTCATCATGGCGATTATACTCCTGAAAAAATTATTCGTACTCTCATCCTCTGTCCCTGCCTCAGAAAATCAATTAGCAAAGGCAAACGGAAATTAAATATTTATGTGTCAATTCTCTGCTATATTAGTATCGTTATTATTTTTAATATCTTTAGAAGTATTAATATTTATATTATTGTTTTTGCCGGGTTCCTCTGGCCTGCTCTTTACCGCCTCCCCGGACACTTGATTATCACTTGTATAAACAGCATTTATATCATCCAGCCCAATCTCTCTTCCGTTCACAACCAGCCTGATATCATCACCTTTATAAAAAATTCCCTTAACAATCCCCTCGATTTTTTTCCCTGTCAAAGGATCAAATGCCTTTATATCCTTGCCTAAAAGAGAGTACGCCTCCCCGGACCTGGAACTCTTACTCAGTATTTTGATGGACTTGTTAACATTTGTCATCTGCTCCAATGCTGAGAATTGAGCCATCTGGGAGATAAACTCTTTGTTTTCCATAGGCTGTGTAGGATCCTGATGACGCAGTTCTGTAACAAGAAGTTTTAAAAATGCATCTTTGTCAAGATCGTTAGTGCCGGTAAAATTCCTGGTCTGAGTATTTTTAACGTTTTTAAGGTTTGCTCCGGCAATTTGCGTATTGTTTATTATTGATGTATTTTCCATATTAATTTGATCCTTTATATAATCAGGTCAATTTTACCATCATGAAGCGATGATGAATTATATTCATATTCATGCCCTGATTTAACTTTACTTTCCGGCATTATATTATATGATACACCGTCTTTTTTAGAATCGGATGCAGGATTATTCTCTCCTCTTACATTCACCTGAAAATCCCCAACCAATATGCCGTCTCCCTGCAACCTCTCCTTTACCATGAGCATATTCTCAAGTAGCACTTCTTTAGCATCTGCGTTATCAACAAGAAATCTGCCTACGACCACACCCTGCTCGAGATTGAGATTAACATTGATCCTGCCAAGCGATTCCGGGTGCAATCTTATGGAGAAACTTCCGTTCTTACCGTCCTTGATGACTATCTTCGCATTCTGCACAATATTATCTAAATGCTCTTTAAATGAACCCTGCTTTTGCAAAGTTGAAAAATTACTTTTTATTAAAGTATGACCCGTACTGTCCGTTTCTTTCTTATTAAATTGAAAATTAAAATTAGTGGCTTTTTCTTTTGTCTGCGAAGTATCTTTTCTTTCATCTTCTAAATAGGCGGCTGCTATCTTATGATTTACTATGTTTTTATTATCATTGCCCGGTGCAGTTT
>CAZVYR010000094.1:0-9471 GCA_964631555.1 uncultured Leptospirales bacterium | reverse complement strand
GCGGCTGCTATCTTATGATTTACTATGTTTTTATTATCATTGCCCGGTGCAGTTTCTTTTCTATTGATATTATCAGATCCTTCGCCCGTTAGTTGCTTACGAATATCATTTGCCAGTTTTTGTATATGCTTCCTGATATCCGCCAGTTCAATTGTTTCTGCTTTTCCTGTGTCTTTTATCGAATTACCGGTCAGCATCTTAAAATTTAATTGCTTATCAACTTTTTCAATTATGTTCTTAAACTTAAGTAATAGATTCTTTAATTGTGCATGCAGTTCTCTATTTTCATTATTAAGAATCAAACCTTTGTTTTTCAAACCGGTTTTAAATTCAAATAATAATGATTTTATTTCTTTTAGCTGTACTTTATCTATATTCAGGTTTGCTATCATTTCCTGAACCAGTAAAAGATCTTTTAATAACTGTGCTATATCAATTCTATCAGATCCTTTTGCTTTTTTATTAATTAAAAGTTCTTTAACTTTTTCAAGTTTAGCTTTTTCAAGTTTAATTTTTTCCAGTATGCTATGATCTATAATTTTTAACTCTTCGGCCTTTTTTTCACTATCTATTTGATCCTTTTTCTTGCTAATGCTTTCATCCCGGTTCCCGTTAGTTGTATTAGCCTCCCTGCTCTTACTGCTTTCTTGATTATCCAATGATTTATTCTGACTTTCAACCTGGGATTTATTTTCAGCATCATTCTTTAACTCTTTTTTCTCAGCTAATGCATTATCACGAAGATCATTTATGGAATCTTGCGATACAGGCTTCTGTTTATTCCCGTCAAATTCAGCATTCCTGATCTGTTCATTAACAAGATCATAAAAGTCATGATTAAACACCGGAGCTTCTTTTAAAGGATTATATGAAACTCCTGAGTGTATCAATGATTCATTTGAATTCTTTAAAAAGTTAATAGAAAAAAGCTCCTGCATCAGGCTTCCTCATAATTTTATAATTAAATTCACTGTTTAAAATAATTTTATTAATTAGCGAATGATCCGTCTGAGTTAAATATCCAGGTAAATTATTTTATCAGATTAGTGTTGCTTGATATTAATATCGATATAGTATTTAGTAAACTAAATGCAAAAAGATATGAAATTTAATAATTTATTTTAAAAATACGGTTGTAAAAAATTAAGCATTATGTTAAATGAAGAGTGGTTGTTAGATAATTCTATACTACTCAATTCTTCTTTTTGGGGTTATGTTTTCCCAAAATAGAATACCCTTAAACTTAATTCCCCGCTTTACTAAGCGGGGATAATTTTATCCGGATACCTTATTTATTTATTGCGAACTATTCTTTTATATTTTATATTATATTATATTATCATACTTCTGAATAATAAATTTTCAAACAGCGTGTCCTGTTTTCTCTTAATCTTTCAGCAGGATTGATTCCGGTCCTTCCGGCAGGCTGCCCGCCCTGCTGGTAGAACATAAAGCTGATTATTAAAACATGAATAATGCAAACAATAAAATCATAATATATCTGGTATCGGGAATTCTTATATTCGGTCAGAATATTATACTGTCACAAAATATAAACATACCGGATAATGAAAAAAAAATATCAGGCAACAAAATCACAGAGTCTGACGAACAATTAAATAATACAGGATGTAAAAATCTCGAAGAGAAAAAATACCTTGAAGCAGAAAAATATTTTTTAAAGGCAATAGCAATCAATCCGGCGGTTAAGTATTATTATAATAACCTTTCTGTTACATATATAAATCAGGAAAAATATGTCGAAGCCTATAATAATCTTAAAATCGCCATTCTGCTTGACCCATACTATGTTAAAGCGCTTTCGAACATGGCAATCACGTGTTTTTACAGGTTTAAATTCTTTGAATCGTATCACTATTACTTAAAAGCCCGTGAAACGAACAGGGAATATACTATTAAGAGATTTGACAGGAAGAAGGCGGAAATAAAAATTGCGGAACTGCATAAAAAAAATCCTGGGAATAAAACCCTGGAAAAGATACTGATCCATCTGAAACAACATTCAAAAGAATAAAGCTCCCCGCGATAAGCAACAGGGCATCTATAACTAAATTGGCAACTTACCGCAGCAAGCTGCAGGCTTCCTGCAAAAGCTGCAGGCTTTCCTGCAAAAGCTGCGGAGAATTTTAATATTATGTAGGAGATTAAAACATCCTGCTGCTATCCAGCAATATAGTCACAGGCCCTGAGTTTATCAAATTTACTTCCATCATGGCACCAAACACACCGGTTTTAACTTTATGATATTTTAATCTGCAAAGCTCTATAAATCTATTATAAAATTGTAATGCAAAATCAGGAGACATTGCCCCGGAATAGGACGGTCTGCGTCCCTTACGCGCATCCCCGTAAAGTGTAAACTGGGATACAATCAGCAATTCTCCGTCCGTATCCCTTAAAGAATTATTCATAGCATCATTACTATCATCGAAAATCCTTAAATCCGGCAATTTCCCTGCGATATATTCCATATCATCATCGGAATCATCTTTATGGAGTCCAATGAGGGCTACAATTCCATGTCCGATTGAAGCCACGACATTAGAATCAATTACAATACTGGCTTCGGAAACCCTTTGAACGACAGCCCTCATTATCTGACTGTTATTACTGCAGCTTTTGTTTCAGAACATTCTCGGGCTGAGTACCGATCAATCTTTCTTTTTCCTTGCCATCCTCAAAAAGAATTAAAGTCGGTATTGAATGAATACCGTATTGTCCTGCTATAGCCTGATTTTCATCAGTATTTAATTTCACTATCTTCGCTTTTATTTCACCTGAAGAAGCAAGTTTTTCAAGAATCGGCCCCTGCATCTTGCATGGCCCGCACCAGGGTGCCCAGAAGTCAACGAGTACTTTCCCGCCCGCGTCTAATACCTCTGATTTGAAATTACCGTCATTAAGTTCTAAAAGATTTGCCATAACTCCTCCTTTTAGCAATTTTTTGCCAATATTTTTACCAATATTTTATTCTTTTATATATTTTATAACCTTTACATTGGTCTTTTAGCCTTTTCTCTATCGTTCCAATCATTTTCTCTATCACTTTTAAATTTGTTTCCTGACTATTTATTATTCTTCTTGACTCTTTATCAAGTATATACATCTGCATTGAGAAGACTTTATTATCAATATATTTTATCACATACTGGCTCACCTGCATATTAACCAAAGTATCAGGATTTTGCTCATACTCAATAATCCTTCTTGTAACAAGCCCCTTTTCAGGACTAGTATACAAATCCAGACCATGTATAAAAAGAGAGTTTCCCTTTACGTCTAAAAGAGAAAAAAACTCTACCCTGGTTTTCTGATCGCCGGAATAATTATATACAATACGCCCGCATTTAAGCTTTTTTTCATTGCAATCAATGAAAAAATTAATAATACTGACTTTCCCCCTATAATAAATATAGTTCTCTGTCCAGTTATGAGATGTCACCCCTTCCTTTATCTCAAAATTTTCTTTTGATAAAGGCTTGTCTGTTGCTCCGATATACTTTATTAAAGTTATAGTATCCGGAACACCGTCTTTATATGATACCGAACGAATTACTCTGCCTGCACTATCTTTCTCTTTATTAACAGAAATATTAGAACATCCGAAAGATATCAGCAAAAAAAAAGCAGACAATAGAAGAGACAAAAGATTATTTAATACCAAGTTATTGCCATTTAATCAGTAATATTCAGGTTTAATATAAGCCCTTTATTATTAAAAAAAAATATGTTCATGTCAAATAAATTATATGCTTTATTAATATTACAATTCAGTTAACCTTTTGAAGGGAAGCATATTTCTCTATAAAAAACTTATTCTTCCCCCCCTTAAACCTGACAGTCAGCTTAATATTGTCGCCGGTTCCCTTAATATCAGTCACAGTCCCGGTTCCGTACTTTAGATGTATTACATTATCCATAAGCGAAAACCTGCTGCCTGAATGATTTGTTTCATAATCCGGATCTGTTGAAATTTTGTTTGAATAAGATTTAGTTTCCGGTCTGCTAAAGCTGATGCCCCTGTGGTAATGAGAAGAAAATTCAGGAATCTGGGAATCATTATCAAAATACTCAACAACCTGTAACAGTTCCGCAGGTATCTCGCTAATAAATCTTGACGGCCTCCTCTCTATAATATCGCCATAACTCCTTCTCTGCCTTGCATTAGTAATAAAAAGCCTGTCCATGGCACGCGTGATGCCAACATAACATAACCTTCTCTCTTCTTCGAGACCTTCCGCAGTATCAATCGAATTTATATGAGGAAAAGTCCCTTCCTCCATCCCGGTCAGGAAAACAACGGGAAATTCAAGGCCCTTGGCAATATGTACAGTCATAAGAGTAATAGCACCTAATTCATCAACTGCTGCGGGATTTTCTTCAGAGGTAAGAAGAGAGACATTCTGTAAAAACTCATCCAGCGTTGTCCTGCTGTTAACAGCCTCATAATCATAAATACTATTAATAAATTCATTAATATTCTCAATCCTTGCCCTGTTCTCTATACTGTCTTCATCTTCAAGGCTTCCCCTTAAACCCGAAATATCAATAATTTCATTTACAAGATCAGTAAGCTTTAAATGTTCCGGGATATCCCCGTCCATCTGCATCCCCTTCAGTATAATATCTCTGAACTCCGATAATCCCTTAGGAATCCTTCCTTTTACAGGATATTCTTTTTCGATGACTTCCCACACTGAAATGGCGTTCTCACGTGCTGTTTCTCTTAATGAATTGACAGTCGCGATTCCGATCCCCCTGGTAGGAGTATTTATAACCCGGAGCAAGGATACCAGGTCAGCAGGATTCGATATCAGCCTGAGATACGCCATAATATCCTTTATCTCTTTTCTGTCATAGAACTTAAGCCCTCCGACAACCCTGTAAGGCAGATTTTCCATTCTGAGGAATTCTTCAAAGACCCTGGACTGCGCGTTTGTCCTGTAAAATACGGCAAAATCCTTATTTTTAAGTCCTTCCCTGTTCTTTAGAGATATAATCATATCCACTACATACCTGGCCTCTCCGCGTTCATAATTAGCCTGGCACCAGACTACAGGTTCACCCTCTCCCCTTACTGCCAAAAGCTCTTTACTCTTTCTTTGCCGGTTATTATCGATAACATAAGAAGCAGATTCCAGTATAGGGAGTGTCGATCTGTAATTCTCTTCAAGCGTAATTATCTTAGCTTCAGTATAATCCTTTTCAAAATCGAGAATATTCCTGATGTCCGCGCCTCTCCAAGAATAAATGGACTGATCATCATCGCCCACTACGCACAGGTTGCGCGTTTCCGAAGCAAGATACTTGCAGATCAGGTACTGGGCATGATTAGTATCCTGATATTCATCTACCATGAAATATTTCCACATCCTGTGCATCTTACTCAGCTCATCAGGATGACTCCTTAATAATCTTGTTGTCTCGATCAGCAAGTCATTAAAATCTAACGCTCCTACATCCTTTAATCTCTTGTGGTAAACCCTGTAAATCTCAGGAAAGTCAAAAGGCAAATTCCGCGGCATAAGTTCATCAGGCCCTGATGAAAAAAACCTTGAATCCTCTTTTATCTGGGAAATTCGCGAAGCTATCATCTTCGGCTTAATCTTTTTCGGGTCCAGTTTCATATTCACCAGTATATCTTTTATCAGTGTCTCCTGGTCGCTTGTATCATATATGGAAAAGACTCTCGGTATTCCCAGCTTCTCGCCAAATCTTCTTAAAATATATACAGACGCAGAATGAAAAGTCTTGATAAAGACGCTATTGCCTTCTGGCCCCACCAGGTCTATTACTCTCTTCTTCATTTCAGCAGCAGCTTTATTGGTGAAGGTTACAGCCATTATATTATACGGGGCAATGCCTTTCTCTTTTATGAGGTATGCTATTCTGTGAGTAATAACCCTTGTTTTGCCGGAACCCGCGCCTGCAAGAATAAGCAAAGGCCCTTCTGTGTGAAGTACTGCTTCCTTCTGATTAGTGTTCAGTTTCTCAAGTAATTTATTCATTTAGGTCAACTTAGGTTAATTTTTAATCTTATTTTTAAGTTAAATATAATATATCAGGATTTATATTAATATGGTGAGATATTTTCAGGGATAGAATTACTGGCAATTACTTTTTTCAATAACATGGATTTAGAAGCCTGTTACTGTCCGTCCCACAGCATTATCCACCCCGTTTCAAAGCCGTATCCTCTCCGTTCCAGAGTCGTATCATAGTCGTAACAAAGTCGTCTTGATAGACATTACTAACATTTTTCACTCCGTTCTATAATACTGGATAAATCCAGTATTAAGTCGCTTCCCCTCCGTTTCCTCTTCGTCTCATAGTCGTGACAAAATCGTCTCTTATTCCGATCCTCTCCGTTTTAAAACCGCTTCCCCTCCGTTTCAAAGCTGCATATTTATGTATTCGTAGTAATCGCTGAGCCCGAATATATCAAATCAGGCAGCAGATGAAAAGTCAGTCAAGATAGGTAACTTATTCAACAAAGTATAAATGCAGAATAATTAAACAGCGGAAATAAGAAACGACTTTTTTAAATCATCAAGCGAATACACAGTTTTACATTGCGGAAGTGAATCAACAAACAATTTCCCATAACCTTTAGACAATATCCTGTTATCAAGAACAGCTACCACACCGCGGTCTTCTCTGCTGCGTATCAATCTCCCGAATCCCTGCTTGAACCTTATTACAGCACTGGGTATCTGGTAAGACGAGAAAGGATTAAAGCCGCGCTCAATAATTCTTTCAATCCTTGCCTGCACAAGCGGCCTGTCCGGAACGCTGAACGGAAGACGCATCATAATAACCCCGCGAAGCAGGTCTCCCGGCAAATCTATTCCCTGCCAGAATGAATGAGTGCCCATCAATATTGAATTCTCATCCTTTATATAGCGCTCAACAGTTTCAGATGCAGGATAATCGCCCTGCGCGTAAATCGGGTACTTTATAATAGCCGATAATTTCTCCTTCAGAATATTCAGCATTTTATAGGATGTAAGCAGCACAAGACAATTCCCGCCAAGCAGTTCAATAATTTCCCCTGATATCCCGGCAGCATGATCAATGAATTCAGAATCATCAGGATTAATACTGCTTTTCCCTAAATATAAGATTACCTGGCTCATGTAATCAAATGGCGAATCAAGCAAAAGAGGCTTATAATCATATATACCCAAACGGTCTGCGATAAACGAGAATTCTTTCTTCGCAGTCAGCGTCGCGGATACAAAAATATTGCTGCTGTAAAAAGAATTTATCTCCTGGTTCATTGACTGCGAAACATCAATAGGTCTGCCCTGCAATTCTATATTTCCGAGAATCTCGTCATTGCTTTTTTCAGTCCAGTATACAAAATTGGAATTATGCTGATAAATGAATGACCCAATATTCTGCTGAAAGCTGAAAAGTCTGCCTCTTGTAATTTCATATTCAATATTCAGGGGATCTTCCGTAAAATCATCCTGTGCCTTCTCCAGAATAAGCAGTATATCCTTCAAATTCTTAATCAGTTCGTCCCCAAACTGGAGGCGTTCCCTTACCCGGAACGTACTCTGCTTATTACTATTGAGTCCCCGTATCTTTTCAAAAAACAGGTTAAGCTCTTTTAAAATAGAAGTAACAACTTCAATTGCTTTATCCCTTAACTTACCATCGGAAATATTATTTATAATACCTGATTTTCTGTTTTTCCTGTAAAGTTTGCCCAGCACTTCAACGATTTTATCGTAACTCTCGCTGAACCCAAGCTGGTCTGATGCTATCTCTTCAATTGAATGAGCTTCGTCAAATATTACGACATCAAATTTAGGCAGGTAAGCCTTCCCTGAGGATATATTGGAGAAAAAAAGATAATGATTCATTATAAGAAGATTAGAAGAAGCCCAGGTCTTCTTTACTCTCTGGTAAACACAACCCGATGAAAAAGGACAGCGGTACGAATTGCACGCCTCGCTTTCTCTGTATATCTCATCCCAGATTCTTGCAGGTACGGATAAGTCAAAACGGGAAAATATTCCGTTACCGGTAAAGAGATTTTTAAGGATATCTATGAATGCTTCATCCCCTGGTTTCAGTCCGCCTTTTAAGATAAAAGCTTCAAATCTCTTTCTGCATGGATAATTGGAACTTCCCAGGCAAAGTGAGTGTTTAAAATCCTTATTTAAATATTCTTTTACTACAGCTCTCGCTAATGGAATATCTTTATCAACAAGCTGCTTTTGAAGGGCCTTTGTTTCTGTACTTATGGCTACTATCTGATCATTCTCAAGACCATAAATTATTGCGGGAATTAAATAGGCCAGGGTCTTCCCGATCCCTGTACCTGCTTCGATCAGGGCATTATCATGATCCAGAAGCCGTTCCATAATAAATTCCGCCATCTTGAGCTGCTCACTGCGAAACTCAAACTTGCTATGGATACGGCTCAGGTATCCGTTTTCACCGAATATTTCTTCCATGTGATTCTTATGAGAAAATTAAAGTCTGCCTGCCTGCCGGGCCGGGCATTTTAATAGTATTTTGATAAAAAATCAGACGCGTTTAAGAGCCCCGATGATTCCGCTTGTGGAATAACCGGGTATCAGAGGTAATATTGTGATTATCCCGCCATTCTCTTCAACGACTTTTTTCTCAATTAATTCGTCAGGGCTATAATCCCCGCCCTTAACATGAATGTCCGGTTTAATCTTTTTAAGAAGCTCTACAGGGGTAATTTCATTGAAAATAACACAATAGTCAACGAAACCAAGTGAGGCAATAACAGAAATTCTGGTTATTTCGCTGTTTACCGGTCTGTCCCGGCCTTTTAGTCTTTTTACCGATTCCTGGCTGTTCAATCCTACTATTAAGAAATCTCCAAGCTCTGATGCTTTTTCAAGGTACTCAATATGCCCCAGGTGTAATATATCAAAACATCCGTTTGTCGAAACAATAGTATTACTCCTTTGCCTGATTTCGTAACATTTATCTGCTATTTTATCAAACGGAATGATCTTGTTTTTATATGATTTGACCTTCATTATGCATCCGTATGTAATACTTTAGAAATCAATCCGCCAATGATATGGTGTCATTAGCAAGTCACCCCGCCCGCAGGGCGGTTCCGCTCAGAGAGCGGGGACAAATCCTGAAAAAGCTAAAATAAACAATAAAATGTGATATTATGAGAATTAGTTTCTCAAAAGATTATAATACAGAAGTAAAGGATCAGTCATTTTTGCATTGAGGGCAAATGCATGTATTACCCGGAAGTATATTACACAACCTGACAGGTATCCGGTACAGTTATTATTCTATTTACAATAAACCGGATATGCCTGGCATATTATATTTCAGAAACTGTTCTTATTCAAATTTAAAAGACGGATACCTGTCAACTACGCCGGTAATATATGATAATACATTGGCAGCATATCTGTAATACCTTATCATAAAATCAAA
>CAZVYR010000093.1:0-12328 GCA_964631555.1 uncultured Leptospirales bacterium | reverse complement strand
CTCAACCCATGTTATCAGTTGTTTTGACAGTGCACTGCTACCAATTATGTAGGAAAAAAAAGACGCTCCTACAATAATAAAAAGTATTGAAGCATTAACCTTGACTGTATCCACCATGGCTCTATAAATATCTTTTGCCCTCAGTCCGTAAATAAGGACTGCAATAATAAGAACAATAAAAGCACCGATTCCACCAGCTTCAGTAGCAGTCGCTATTCCGAAAAAAATACTTCCCAAAATGCAACAAAATATCAGAATTACAGGCCAGACTTTTTTAAGTGAGGCGAATTTTTCTCCCCAGCTTACTTTTCCAGCAGGCGGCCCAAGGGAAGGATTGCGTGCACATTTAACAATGGGAACAAGCGATAAAAAAACAGCCAGCAATATACCGGGAACAACACCAGCAATAAGAAGACGGCCTAACGGCACAACATCACCGGATAAAGCTGAGATAATTATTGCAGTCGCGCTTGGAGGGATCAATGGCCCGAGAACTCCCCCGCATGTCAGCGCTCCCAAACTCAGTTTTCTGTCATATGAAAATTTTTCAAGCTCAGGTATAGCGACAGGACCTACAGTAAGAATTGTGGCTCCGCTTGACCCTATTGTAGCCCCGACCCCTGCCTGAGCAAGGAGACTAGAAACAATAAGAGCACCGGGAATACGCGACAACCATGCCCTTGCAGCACCGAAAATGTCTTCACCTATTTTTGTCTGTGCTATGATAAATCCGATAAACGTAAATAAAGGTAAAGGCGTCCATGCTGTAACAAATAATGTCTGGAAAGTAGTCCATCCAAGTTTTTCAAGAGCAACAGTTCCATATGTAAAAAATCCAACAATCATCCCGCTAAAACCAACCGCATACGCAATAGGCAATCCCACATTCAGTAAAAGAAGCATAATACCCAGGCAAACAAGCATCGGGATAAAGCCTTCCATAATGTACCTCCATACAACAAAAGTCGTTCAAAGAACTCCGGATGGCAGCGAAGCTTTTAAGAATCCGTTGACTCCTCTTTTAAAAAATATGATGCAACGTTGTGGAATAATTTATTTATCAGAACAAGGGTAAGTAAACCATAACATATCGGGATTAATATCTTAATTGGGAAAATGGGCTCAGCCCAAACCGATAGACTTCTCTCATTAATTTTAAACGAGTATAAGGCAACTTCCCAGCCCTTCCAGGTTAGTATGCCTGTAAAAAGAATACCAAGGACAGGGGTAATTATATTCTTTAAAAATTTGCGGATAAATTCAGGCGCATATTGTATAAATATATCAGCAGTGATATGCTGGTCTACCCTTTCTACTTCCGATATTGATAAAACAAAAGTCCACAACAAAAATATCGTGCACAGTTCATATGAAATCGGTTCCGGCCGACGAAAAAAATATCGCATAACAACACCGTATGTAGTTATAAAAACCATGAGTAACAGTTGGATGCCGGCTATCACCACAAAAGTATTACTCGTTTTCTGAATAAAAATATTAATGAATTTTGCTAATCTACGAAACATTTCTTAGTCCTCCTGTTGGATTCAGCGAGTCCTTAAGATCAGACCATCGACCAAATTAGTAAAAACAATAGGGAGACGCATATAACATTCAAACGTCTATGTGAAAATATTTTGTTTATGTGCGGCAAACTTTAGACTATGCCGCACAACTTATAGCTTTTCAGGTACCGGCTGGATCAAATAGTGTATTATCCGTTTATACTGTATCACAGCGCTGTCTTATTTCCCTGATAAGGATATTTTTTGTTTACCTGTTCAGCGATCATTTCAAGCTTTTTGCCAAGTTCACCGAAAGCAGATAACTGCTTTTTCTTGTATGGCTCCAGTTTTTTTTCCCATCTTTTCCTTTCGGCCTTGGAAAGATAATAAACCTTTACACCTTTATCTTTGAAGGCTTTAAGATCTTTGTCCGCGAGTTCTGTTACGATAATATTATTCATCCATTCAGCAGAATGCTGGGTTTCTTCAAGCAGTATCTTCTGTATGTGTACCGGCATCTTCTTCCATACATCAAGATTTATAGTATAACCGGCCGGAGCAGGAACTCCGTAAAATGCGGTGAAATACTTACATACTTCAGGAAAAGCGAATACCACGCCTCCGTGCGCGCTCTGGGCAGCAGCATCAACTACTTTCTTTTGCAGAGATTCATATATATCCATAAAGGGTATTGTAACAGGTGACGCACCAAGATCTTTAATGAGTACTGACGTTACCGGACTAACAGAGCCAACCATAAGACCTTTTAAATCATCCAGACTCTTGACAGGTTTTTGGGACCATATTCCTAGTCCCCCGGTATTTGTCACCGCCAATCCTTTTGCATTAAACTTTTCCTGCAAGACAGGATCATATAAGGCCAGCAATTGTTTTGTTGCTGCGTTTGTAGCCTTATTTGAACTAAAGAGGAAAGGTATTTCCATAAGGCCCATTCTGGGATCAAGAAATGTAAACATGCCCCAGTTTGAAAACTGCATTTCCACAGCTCCTATCCTTACTGCGTCAAAATACTCAGGAAGTTTCGCCAAAGCACCGCCTGCGAAGACCTCGATCTTATATTCACCATTAGCACGTTTATTGAATCTCGCAGCCATTTCTTTATCCCGGAATGTCTGCGGCCAGTCTCCTTCCGGTGTCGCGATAACAAGCCTTAACACGATCGGCTTTTTCTGTGTGAATGCATTGGTGTACATAAACAAACCTGCAAATACGGAAAGCATCAGAAAAATGAAAATTAAAACCGACTTTTTTTTCATATCTCCTCCTTGACTCAATTATTGTTTAATTAAGAAACCCGGTATAGCAGTAAAGCAATCCTAGCTCCGGATATTTTCATTGAATATTTAAAACAGGTTACTGATCTAAAGAAAATAACAGTGACAACAAAAATACTGGCTACCATGTATTACAGATTTACGCGGAAAAATATCTTTTCACGTATTCCGGTATTTTCTGCTTTATCAAATTCACTTGAGCAACTATCCAACTATAAACATCCGAAAACAAACTGAGCGGCCATATGTACTTCGCATAACGTCTAATCCGGCTGCCCTGAAGCCTTAGGGCAGAGCATTTCGATTATATTATAAATCTCCTCATTTCCGAAAGGAAATCTCCCAATGATAAGTCATCATTATATGAGATGTCCGGCAACCTTTAACATTGTTATTTCAGTTATTAAAAGTGGGGCATTAACAAAATATTTATTTACTTATCGTTAAGTAAACCAGTAATTAATGTAAAATGCACTGTCAAGAAAAAAGTATATTAAAATATTTTTTTATTAATCATTATAATGCTGCTTCCCCGCCGTCCACCGACATGGCCATCGCAGTGACAAAAGATGCCTTATCCGAACACAGCCAGATAATCGCTTCTGCTATTTCCTCCGGCTGGCCTACACGATCCATTGGGACCATATCTTTAGCTCCTTCTGCGGCACCTGAAATAGCCTCTGCTACTTTATCGAACAGTCCTGTATAGACAGGACCAGGGCAAACACAGTTTATCCTGATGTTGGTTTTTGCGTATTCCAGGGCCGCTGTTTTTGTAAGTCCCACGCATCCAAACTTGCTGCTTACATAAGCAGGATCTGCAGGATGCGCTGATAACCCGGAGATCGACGCTGTATTCACAATAGCAGCCTTAGTACCCTGCTTCAGCATCTGCTTGATCTCATATTTCATACAAAGCCAGACTCCTTTAAGGTTTATAGACTGCACGATATCCCAGTCTTCCTCTTTATAATCCGCCGTAGGTATCCCGATCCCCCTGTTTACACCGGCATTATTATGCGCGTAGTCCAGTTTTCCGTATTTGCTGACTGTATTCTCTATAAGAGCCCGAACCTCATCTGACCTGGATACATCGGTTTTTATGAACACTGCCTCTCCGCCCAGTTCTTTAATACGCTTTACAGTCTCTTCTCCGCCTTTAACATCCACATCAACCACAACTACACTCGCACCTTTTCCTGCAAAAGCATTGGCGGTAGCCCTTCCGATACCGGATGCAGCACCTGTAATAAGAGCCACCTTATCTTCAAATTCTCCTGGCATTTTCAAGAACTCCTTTTATTAGATTCTGCTTTCAAAGTTACTTCGCATAAAAGTGTAATCCTGAATAATTTATCAGGCCCATGAAAAACATGTAATTTTTAAGAATATTTATTATGGGATTACTCCGCCTTTCTGTTACATAAAAATAAAAGCTTAGTGCATCAGGTGTCCGCCGGTTATATTAATAGCCTGTCCCGTCATGTAATTAGACTGATCGGACACCAGAAAAAAGATTAAATTGGCTATATCATCAACCTTTCCCATGCGTCCCAACGGAACCATGGTTGTCAATTTTTTATATTCATCCTCTCTGAACTTTTCCACTGATATGCCCGCTTCACGGCTCTTTGTTACAGCATCATTATCCCTGAGATTAGTAGTAAAAAATCCAGGATTTATTGCATTTACGTTGATCTTATAAGGTGCCAGTTCGAGAGCCAGTGATTCAACCAGTCCAATAACAGCCCACTTTGAGGCCGCGTATGCTGCGCTGCCCGGAGCTCCTATCTTTCCTGCTGCCGAGGCTATGTGGACGATCTTACCTCCTTCGTTTCTTTTTATCATATCCCTGGCAACTGCCTTCGAAATAATGAACGGCGCTATACTATTCACTTCAAATAGCTGGCGCCATTCCGCCTCGTCACCGTCAACAACTGGGACACCGACAGTCCCCCTGATTCCCGCGCAATGTACAAGAATATCGATCTTTCCGAATTTATTAAGTGCGGTTTTAACTGCGCTGTCGACCTCCCCGGAATTTTCAACCCCGGCTACTACTGCAAGCGCGTTTCTTCCCATTGCCTGTATTTCTTTGACCACGTCATCCAGGCCCTTCCAGTTTTCATCACCGGCCCAGGCACTTTTAGGCGCTGCAAATTTGTCATTAACAACCACATCAGCGCCTTCTTTTGCCAATCTCAAACCGACTGCCCGGCCCATACCTCTCTTAGATGCTGCTCCCGTAACAAATGCAACCTTTCCAGCCAATGGATTACTCATATTAATTACAGCCTCCTTGTATTACATTATTTTGTTAAGCCAGTCAAAACCAGCATTGTTAACTTGAATATGATAATCCTCAAAAGTTCAGCCTGATTAGCTTTGAATTAATGATCATCAAACTCTAAAATATATGAACTATTGTAAATATCCTGTAACATCTAATCCACCGGGGCATTACTAACTGCGGCTCCTGATATATCAACTATAGCCGCGCCTCCGTCTATGGGGATAACAGCACCGGTTAAAAAAGACGAATCATCGCTTGCAAGATAACTGCAAAGCCCCCCTATCTCCCTGGGTACCGCGACCCTGCGTAAGGGAGTATCTTTTGAAAAGTAAGTAAATACTCCTTCAATATCTGTTTTAAGTGCTTTAGCAAAATGACCAATCGATCCCTCTATCATATCGGTTCTTACTCCCCCTGGGCATACCACGTTACAGCGTACATTGTAACGTCCGTAATCCAGAGCAGCCTGCTGTGTAAGATTGATAAGGCCTCCTTTTGATGAACAATAAGCAGGCATACCAGGGAGGCATCGCAAACCAGCTAAAGAAGAAATATTAATTACCGAACCTGCTCCTGCCTCGATCATATGAGGTATTGCCGCTTTCATAAGTAGGAATGGGCCCGTCATATTGACCTCTATTACCTTCCTCCAGGTATCTATATCGATATCAATAATACCTGCAGGGGAATGGTCCATCCCTGCATTATTTACAACCACATGCACTCCTGAACCGAATGACAAGGCTGTGTCCACCATTCGCTGAACATCTTTTTCTTGAGTCACATCCGCCGCGCAGATCTTTGTTGATCCCTCAGGCAATAATCCTGCCGCTTTTTCCAGCATTTCTTCCCGCCGCCCGGTTATACAGACCTTTGCCCCGTCAGCGACGAAGCGTCTGGCTATAGCCTCACCAATCCCGGTGCCACCACCTGTTATAATAGCTACTTTGCCTTCCAGATCCATATAATCATCCCTCCTTTTAAATATTCATTGCTGCGAAAAATCCCTGCATAGTTGCACTATACAGATTACCCCGTCCTTTGTTGCAATCCCCTGCCAGATAAACTTCAGGCACAAGTTTGCTGAACTTAGCGACAAGGTCTGCTCTGGGCCTGACACCCAGGGAAAGAACAACAGTATCGCACGTTATCAGCGTCCTGTTATTTTCCTTATCCATTATCATCACGCCGTTGTCAGTGATCTCAACCAGCCGGACTTCGGTTTTAACTGAAATATTCAACTCCTTCATCATCCCCCTCAGGGTGATAATATTGACAAACGGAGAATCAGAATCTATTTCAGTAAGCAGCAACATATCAATTACAATGACTTTCCTGCCCTGCTGCGCAAGATACAGCGCAGTCTCTGAACCTGTAAGCCCTGCTCCTGCCACGACCACTTTCTCCCCGACTTTTGCCTTACCAATATCAACATCCCCTGCCCATACAACATTTCCTCTGCCAATGCCGGGTATCTCACTGTCATCCGGAATAACCGGCTCAGAACCGACAGCAATGATCAATACATCCGGATGTTCATGTATGATTATTTGAGGTGTGACTTCTGTGGATAGTTTTACATCCAGGTTAGGAGTATTCATCGTCATTCGGACAGCCCAGTCCAGGTATGCCTTCATGTCGGACTTGAACGGAGCTGCCGAAGCCATTCTCAGCATACCGCCAGGTTCCTTTTCCTTTTCATACAATATTACGTCATGGCCCCTGTCAGCGGCTGTACGCGCCGCTTCCATACCTGCAGGTCCTGCCCCAATAACGACCACTTTCTTCTTTTTAAGCTCCGGATTAAGATCTACAAACTCAGCTTCCCTTCCCGCAAGCGGGTTTACTGCGCAATGAACAGGAAGCAACGCCCGATGCGCAAGATCAATACAAGTATTACACCGCACACACGGCCTGATCTCATGATCTCTGTCTGTCCTTGCTTTATTGACCGCGTCAGGATCAGCAATAAGAGTACGCGCCATGGCAACAACATCCGCTTTGCCTTCAGCAATGATCATCTCCGCCAGCTGCATATCGAGAGAACCAATAGCAGTTACCGGGATACTAAGTTCCTTTCTGAATCTTTCAGCTAAATATACGTTAATACCACGCGGCATATATGCAGGCAAAAATATCCTGGGAATGGTCTTCTCTTCATAAAGCTTACCTGCTGAAACATGTATAAGATCTATCCTATCCTCGATCAACTTTGCCAGTTCAAGCTGCTCTTCAATGTTCAGGCCGTCAGGACAAAGTTCATCGCCGCTGATACGATACTCGATAGCCAGCCTGTCCCCAACCTTATCCCTTATTCCATCGAGTATCTGGAGAATAATTCTTGCCCTGTTTTCAAATGAACCACCGTAAGCGTCAGTGCGCGTATTAACCTTCGGCGAAAAGAACTGGCTGACCAGGTGCCCGTGTGCCGCGTGTATCATGATCATGTCCAGGCCTGCTGTCAGGCAGCGCCTTGCAGCCTGTACATGAGCGTCAATGAATGTTTTAATTCCCTCAGAAGTAAATTCCCCGGGAGAATGCCCGATAAAATGATCGTGATACGTCAGTTCAATAGAAGCCTTTGCTCCGTATCGCTGGATCGTCTCTGCCAGACGGTTAAGCACATTCATCGATTTATCCATTCCGAGATTAAGAACATGCCCCAGCCTTGAAGCAATCTCAGTAACCACAGGAGTATCGCCGATTGTAACTATGCCTGCGCCTCCCCTGGCCATTGCCCTTTCCCATTCAATCAGCTCTCTTGTTATATCGCCGTCCCAGCCTGCCAGAATAGGCATGGCCGGAGCGTGCTCGATCCTGTTCTTTACAGTCATCCTGCCGATTTTTATGGGTGTAAATACATGCCGGTACCTGTTCATCTTTTAAACCTTACTCACTGATACGGTATTGATTAAAATTTTTTCAGCTACCTAACGAATTAAATCCCGAATTTTCGTTATAATATGTAAGATTAACTCATATATGTTGGTATACTGGAATTTAATAGAAATAATACTGAACAAAAACAATGGAGAACAGGACATAAATTATGGCAAAAACAACACCAGTCCCGGTGATAAAGTCAATACTTGAATGCGGACAGATACCGGCCAAAACTCAGGCCAGGATAATAAAAGTCTTCGGATTGGCGGTATATTTATCTGCTTACTGATGTTATTACACTACACAAACGGTCCTGGAAGCAGTGCCTATTGCATCCGCTATGAGCTGCGGGTCGTTGCAGTCTCCAACAGCGTAAATCTCAGGAACCTTTCCCTCAAGGCTCTTCAATAAGAAATTATTCGGGATAAGCGGCAAAGCAGGCACAATAGTATCAGCTTCAAGAAATTGTTTTTTGCCGTCTTTATCAATAAAGCTCAGACCTTTATCGGATATTTCCAAATACTCTTTGACACTGCTGATCATTTTCACTCCCTTCTTATCAAACCACATAAAGAGATGATTCATCAGAACATCAACCATGCCTGTCCCCATGGCAGGTTCAGTATCCACAATAATTACTTTTCTGCCTCTTTTGGTTAAAAACTCGGCCAGTTCGCAACCCTGAATACCTCCCCCGATAACAACAACCTTTTTGCCTATAGGCAGGTAAAATTTCGTAAGCCACCTTAATGTTTCAGGCTTTAAAAATTTCAAAAAGAATTTCAGCATGCGATGGAGGTCCGCGCCTTTGACTACATTAGGCCTGTCTGCACCCGCAATATCCGGAACTGCAGGCGTAGCCCCGGCTGCAAGAATTACAACATCAGGTTTAATACCTTCTATAATTGCAGGGGTAATTTCCTTTCCCAGCTTAACCTTAACTCCGAGATTCTTTAACTGCCGTTTATAGTACCGGATCATTGCAGGCAGGTCCTCAAGCTCTGTCCCCTTGACCATCGCAGCAACAGGCAGCAATCCTCCCAATTTACTGTACTTATCATACAGGAATACATTATGCCCGCGCAGCCCTGCCACCCTGGCTGCTTCCATACCCGAAGGACCTCCGCCGATTACAACTACCTTTTTCTTTTTATCCGCTTTTTCAATAGTATTATACCCCTGGCCGAGAAATGCATTTATCCTGCATCTGCGTGAACCAAGACAGTTCTCGCATGCAGTACAGGGAGCGATATCCTTCAATTTCCCTAAAGCAACCTTTTTGGGGAGATCAGGATCAGCCTGCAAACGTCTGGTCATGGCGATAAAATCCGCCTTACCCTGTTCAAGATATTTTTCCCCAAGCTCAGGATCGAGTTTCCCTACAACAATAACAGGGATATTTACTTCTTTTTTTATTCCTTCAGCCAGAAAAATATTGGCCCCGGCTCCCCTGAGGCTCGCGTTATATTCCTTTGGAAACGACTTTAATGGGATAGGTGGTTCTGGGTAAAAGAATACATCGGTAAGATAAGCGCCAACATGATAGCCCAGCCAATGGCTCCTTACATGAATGGAATCCGCACCTGCTTTTTCCAGACATTTTGCTATACCCCGGCCGTCCTCTGCAGTAAGACATTTACTGTTTTCTATTCCTGCCAATTGGCCGATCTCAATTCCATTTATAATTACCGATACAGGAAACTCCTTACCAAGTCGTCTCTTTATTTCCTCAATTGTTTGCATCACAAACCTGGATCTATTCTCAACGCTGCCACCGTAAATATCCTCACGCCTGTTCCAGAAGGGCGAAAGAAAGTTATGAAGCAAATGACTGCTCGCCGCGTTTATCTCAACCCCGTCAAATCCTGCCTTTTTCGCGCGAACAGCAGCGCTCGCGAATTTATCCACGATCTCTTCGATTTCAGGAATTGTCAGGGCCTTTGGTACCTCATTATGAAAATCATTCGCGTTATTCAAACTTACTGGCGATGCCGCGATAGGGGGCCCCGGATATATAGGTTCCGGAATAAAAGGTATATTTACCTCCCAGGGGCCGTCATGATTCATCTGCATGAAAGTAGGGCAGCCGTGTTTATGGATAACCTGCACCAGTTCGCTGAGTCCGTTTATATATTTATCATCATCGATACGGTAGCGCTCTCTCCAGCGCGCTCCGCGCGGATAATCTATTGTCGGGGATTCAACGACCAGCAGACCAACGCCCCCTCTTGCCAGAGATTCGTAATAAGCCTTCATAGCCTCATTCATATGAAGATCATTCTCATGCCACATAAGCAGGCCTGCGCCTGTTTTAAAAATACGGTTCCTGGTCTTTACCTGGCCTATATAACCAGGTTCAAGCAGCTTCTCAAACTTCTTATTTGAAATCATTTACTCTAACTTCTCCTGCTCAGATAATTTAAAATATTTTTACCGGCAATACGCCCGGAATTGATCGCAAAGCTTGCAGAAGCACCTGAAGAACACTTTATACAGTAGCTGTCACCCCACATCCCAGCAGCATCAAATCCTGCTGCATATAGCCCGGGAATAACCTTGCCTTTTTTATCTACTACCTCGGTTTTATGATTGATCTTTATACCCCCAAGAGTTCCCAGAAACACAGTACGGACTTTTGCAGCATAAAACCTCGGCCCCTTAAGCGGCCAAAGGTAAGCAGGGTCCTTGACAAAAATATCATCATGACCTTTAACGCAAAAACTATTGTATTCCTCTATAGTAGCCTTTAAAACCGAGGATTCAATATCTATATTCTTAGCCAACTCCTCCACAGAATCGCCGGCAAACACATCGTTACTTCCTCTTTCCAGCACAGCATCCAGTTCCGCCCTTAGCTTCACCGGCTTTGTGCCCGGAGGATTATCCATAGCAATACCCCTGTCAATTCCTTTACTAATCAAACGTTCTATAATGGAATCATCAAAGATGCTGAACGTATATCCTTCCCTGTACCTGGCGTTGGCATTGCCAACGGATGTATCATAAAACGCTATGCCTTCATCACAAAAACGTTCTCCCCGCGGAGTGACCCAGAGATCGGGCTGAGCAGCAATGAACTCAATCTGGTTTTTCATCGGCAGATCAGGACTCAGCGGACCTGCCCTGAAAAGCTCAAGAACTCCCATCCCGTCCTCAGCCGCACCTGCTTCCCAGGCCATTCGTATACCGTCACCTGTCTTGTCTACATTTCCAACCGGCACCAGGTTGACATCAAGATCAAAGTTCGAGTATTTTTTAATCCATTCTTTATTGTTCGCATAACCTCCGCTGGCTATTACAACTGCTTTTGAAGAGATATCCAAATCTTCGCCGTTTTCTTCTGCTACAACACCTGTTATTTTTCCGCCTTCCCTGAGCAGCCGCTGAACACGTACTCCTGACCTGATATCGACACCCTTCCCCTTCGCTGCATTTGACAGAGTCTTAACCACAGCAGCTCCTTCACCTTTAACCACATGATATGTTCTGGGAGAATCCGGCATATTAATTGTCGCATCACTGAACTCAACACCGTTTTGCAGAAGCCACGAAATCGTAGGCCCGGATTCATTTACAAATGCTCTTACCAAGCTTGCATTTGCCTTCCAGTGACTGTATTCCATCATATTTTTAAATGCTTCATCCTTTGTATAATTAATATATCGCTCCCTCTGCATCTCACTTTCAACCGCAAATATACCCTGGAAAAAGTTGGAAGTGCCCCCAAGAGAGCGTTGTTTTTCAAAGACTATGACCTTTGCTCCTGCTTCAGCCGCACTCACTGCTGCCGCAAGACCGGCTACTCCTGATCCTATTACCACAACATCCGTTTCATTAGACTTGGCGTTCATTACTTTCCTCCCATTACATTGCTACAAACCGTTTTTTTATTGTTGCATAAGTAAAAAATAAATCAATCCTGACTAAATATATTTCCTTATTATTCCTTTTCAATCTATAACCAGACCACCATCCACAGGTAAAGCATGACCTGTTATATACGAAGCTTCATCGGAACAAAGCCATATCGCGGCAAAAGCTACTTCCTCAGGTTCCCCTATCCTTCCCATCGGAACCTTCTCATGCATCATCTCTACGATTTCCGGCGCGGCCGCTACAAGAGTGTCATGCATACCTGTTCGTGTCGGTCCCGGACACACGGCATTCACCCTGATGCCCTTGCGCGCATACTCTACTGCCGTCGACTTTGTAAGCCCGACAACCCCATGTTTGCTCGCAGGATATGCCGGATTGCTCGGTGCAGCTACCAGCCCTGCTGCAGACGACGTATTTACAATAGCGCCCTTTCCCTGTTTCAGCATCTGCGGGATTTCGTATTTCATACAAAGCCA
>CAZVYR010000092.1:0-12574 GCA_964631555.1 uncultured Leptospirales bacterium | reverse complement strand
CATTCTCAGCCCCCTGCCGTGTTCCAGCATATCTTTATCAACTCGTTGCTGAAGACGGTTGATAATATTTTTATAATTGAATCCGTTCCCTTCATCTTCAACAGTATAAATTACACGATCCGGTTCGAGCAGGTAGTCGATAGTAACTTTTTTACTGCGGACTCCGGGTTCCTTTTGGCGGTTTAGTATGAATTCAATATAATTACCTTCTGAGGTTGCTTTTGATTTTTCTTCGAAAGTTATGTTCATATTCCCGTGCTCAATAGCATTTATTATGATCTCTCTTAACCCGATCTTAATATCATTTGTCTGAAGCTGGTCAAGATACCTGGGGAGGTTGGCGACAAGCCTGTTGCATATTTCTTCCGCAGCAATTAAGTAGTTGTCGATTTGAACTTGAATATTTTCCTTATTGATATATTTCATTATTGTATCTTCGGCAATATTTGAGGCTTTTACCAGGATTTCGTTTTTATCGTCTATATTTATATATTCAATTTTTATATTGTATTCCCTGGGCTCCAGGGTCCCGCGTGATTTAAAAAATGCTTTTAAATCCGTGCTCTTTCTTTCATTCCTGAGCGTATCAAGCCTGTCTTTTATGAACTGATAAGTAAGATAGTCTTCAGATTTATCCATAAATAGCAGATCATAGAAACTTGTTCTTTCAATTGAGTCTGAATATACACATAATTGCCTGAACGCGGCTTTATTAGCTTTAAGGATGTTAAAATTATTATCCATGGTAAGTATACAGTCATTCGTTCCTTCAACAAGAAACCTGTATTTTTCTTCAGAGATGGTTATGAGTTTGTTAGCAGTTTCCAGTTCCTTGGCCGTAAGAATGAATTTTTTTGTAACGCTGAAAAGAAAAAATAAAATAGCTATTGTAGCTCCAAGGCTGAACCTGGAAAAGTAATAATCAGGGAAAAAATCATAAAATACACGGGTATGGACATGCAGTGTATCGATTACGGCTCCTCCTGCAGCAATTATCAGGCCTATGGCCGGATAAATTAAAAATTCAATGTTTTTATGCCATAACGAATCTATTACGATGCATATTACACAATACAGGATATAGATACCAAGAAATATATCCCTAAGCCAATACAGAATTCCTTCCTGTCCTCTCCCGTAATCAGCCTCGTAGATCAGCCATGTTGCTTTATGCTTTGTAATGGAAATAAATGTATCAGGAATGGTATAAGCAAAAATAGTTATAATTATTGAAATTATAAGCCCTGATATTGCTATTGTTAAATTTATGCGTTGCCATTTTTCATTTAACTTGAGAAAATAACGTAATAAAAAGGGTAATCCAAAAAGGAAATATAATCCTGCAAGTTGCTCGGTACGATGGAATTGAACAGACATTGGCCAGTTATGTAACCAGCCTCCGAATGATAGTATTAATGTTTCGCTGCCTGCGAAAACCAGGCCAAAGAATGCATTTATGGTAATCACGATATATAAACTGGACTTATACATCAATGACATGTAGAGATATAGCAGGAATCCACCCAATAATATTCCAAAACAGATGGGTGGCAGAAGGAACTGAGTAAGGGTTAATTGTTGTTCAAAGGCAACCATTACTTATTGGTATGAATAAAATATTTAAATTTTAATTAATTTGCAATTTTCTACAGGTCATTATAAAAGTCAATTAGTTATATATTATAAGTGTGTATAATTTTTTATACAGCGTGATTCCATCTGATAATCCTGCTATTCCTTTTCTCGTTTTTAAATAGATTGCAACAAAGTTGTTATCATTTCAAATGAGAATTTATGACAAAATTTCAATGGTTTCCATTTTAACCCTTGACAAATATCCATAGTATGATTATTGTATACGGGAATGAGGACTTTTTAATTCTTCTTATTTTAATCATATCGTTGAATATATGGCATCTGTTGAAATAAAAAATATTTTATTAGAGAATGGCATAAAACCGTCTCTTCACAGGATGAAAATCCTGGAATATATTTTAGACAAGAAAAATCATCCTACTGTTGATACGATATTTAAAGATATTTCAAGTGATATACCTACACTTTCAAAAACAACTGTTTATAATACACTGAAGACATTTCAGGATTACGGAATAGTGCAGGGAGTAACCATAGAAGATAACGAAGTCAGGTATGATGCAATGCTTGAGAAACATGCTCACTTTAAATGTATTAAATGCGGTCATTTGTATGATATTGAGATGGATACAAAAGTATTACATCTGAAATCTGTAAGCGGACATATAGTGAGAGAAAGCCATTTGTATTTTAAGGGTATTTGTAAATCCTGCCAGTGAGAAAAATCTGTTTGGATAAATCTATTATACGTCCAGCTCCAGATGTAGCATAGCCCTTGTTTGAAAGCCGGAATTATTCAGGAGAGGATATTTTTTTTGTATAAATACTAAAATATTTACCAGGTGTGCTGAGCATACATTCCGTGCATTCCTTTTCATCTTCAGCATGAAAAGGCTCCAGATGAACTTCATAACCGATCTCTTTATATATGTCGATAGCCTCTGAAAGCCTTGGCTCATCTAATGTGGATTGTCTCTGCCAACCTTGTTTTATAAGGTTTTCTTCGTGATTCATAAAGTTATTCTATATTCTTAATCTAACTGTAATAAAAACTGATGAGTGGCTGGAATTATTATTATAGAGTAATTACAATAATTATGCCTGGTTTACTGGGAAGTATTATTATATCCGAATAAACCAGGCGGTTGACTTTTTCCAATTGGTAATTTTATTTTACATTACGGAGTTTAAATCTTTGTATTTTCCCTGTGGAGCTTTTTGGTAATTCTTTAACAAATTCAATCCATCGGGGATATTTATATTTTGCCATTCTGTCCTGAACCCATTTCTTTAGTTCTTTGTTCAAGTCTTCAGATGGCTCAAATCCGTCTCTGAGTATAACAAAAGCTTTTGGTTTTACAAGACCTTTATCGTCTTCATTGCCGATTACGGCAGCTTCTAAAACTGCCGGATTCTCAACAAGACAGTTCTCAACCTCTATAGGCGATACCCATATACCGCCTACTTTGAGCATATCGTCTCCGCGTCCTGCGGCCCAGAAGAATCCATCTTCATCAATGTAATATTTATCGCCGGTGTTGATCCATTCACCAACCATTGTCTGGCGTGATTTTTCACGTTTACGCCAATAGAACTGTGCCGCGCTGTCGCCTTTTACCATTAGTGCACCTATGTCACCCTGCTTGACTTCTTTCCCTTCATCGTCGAGCAGTTTCATCTCATATCCCGGTACTGGTTTTCCGGTGGAACCCGGTTTGATTTCGCCTGGTTTATTTGAGATAAATATATGCCCCATTTCCGTTGAGCCCATTCCGTCAAGGATTTCAATTCCGAAACGCTTTTTCCAGCGGTAAAAAATATCAGATGGTAATGCTTCTCCTGCAGAGATACATATTCGTACAGATGAAAGCGGATGATCATCATCCGGACTGGGTTCAGTTCCTGATTCCTGGTCTATACGATTTTGATATTCCAGCATTTGTCCGTAAAGTGTTGGGATTCCAAAAAAAATAGTAGGTTTGTATTTTTCAAGATATTTGAATACTGCTTCAGGTGTAGGTCGGTCGGGATTCAGAACCACAGACGCACCAACGGATAATGGAAGATAGTTGCTGTTGCCAAGACCATAAGCGAAGAATAATCTTGCGGCAGAAAAACAGATATCATTTTCACTAATATCCAGTATATGCTTGCCATAGGAATTGGCGCATACCAGCATGTCACGCTGGGAATGAATAGCACCCTTTGGAGAGCCTGTTGAGCCTGAACTGTACAGCCAGAAACAAACATCGTCATAGGTCGTAGAAGCTGTTTTAACGGTAGCAGGTGCGCCCTTGTATTTCTGCTTGAAAGGTATGCGTGCTCCGTCAACTTCGGAAAGGACAATAATATCTCTGAGATAGGGGAGGTCACCTTTAATCTCATTTATAACCGGGAGCAGTTCTTCTGAAATAGCGAGTACGCGGGCACGGCTGTCATTAAGATAGAATTCGTAGTCTTCTGCAGTAAGCATAGTATTGACGGGTATGGGAACAGCTCCTATCTTAATTGCTCCCCAGAATAATGCAAAGAATTGAGGTATGTCCAGCATCAGCAGCATGATTCTGTCTTCAATACGCAGTCCGAGATCGTATAAACCATTTGCAGATTTATTAACTATCTTCTGCAAATCATTATATGAAAAATTCCTATGTTCGGTATAAATAGCGGTTTTATGTCCCCTGCCCTGGCGGATATTCCGATCAATGAAATAATCTGCAGCGTTAAAAGATTCTGGTGCTTGTGTTTGACTCATTTTTTTACTCCTAATTTTTGAATTACTATAAATAAAATGATTTATAAGTTATAATGCCTGGTAAATAATATAAGAATAGCATATAGAGGATGATTCGATGTTTTATTTGAATAACCTCTGAAGAATGATCAAATGTGTAAGTAAATAGTGCCATGGCTTTATAAGATCTCTCGATTACTCAAATATATCTAGTAAAAATATAAGCATAAGGAATATACTAAAATAATATTTTCTCTTAACTTGACAGTTAACTCCGCCTATATGGCTGGAATAACTCCTATGTGAATAAGAAAAGTAATAAAACATCCTTAATATATAATAATATTTTTCAGAATATACGAGTTAAATAAAAATCATTCTAAATTAGTGTAAATTTCTAATCCCTTGTGTTAATTATCAAGAATATTATCTAATTTTTTAAAAAAAAAACAAGCGAAAAATAAAGTCATTATTTTCTTGACATCTTTTATATATAATATAGATTTGGAGTTGTTACAAATTTATATTTAGTGTAAATTATATATTCGTTATTTTTTATAAATAAAATATGTGTTATAAATGAGTACCTGAAAGTTATTGACATTGCTGTTGAATTTAGATATAAATATTTTTTAACGGTAATGGCTGGCAGGTGGATCAAACAATATAATTCAAATTTTTAAATCCAGGTAATGTTTAAAATATAAGTAATTAAGACATAAGGAGAAAAACATGGATATGAAAGGCAGTAGAACAGAAAAAAACCTGTTAATAGCATTTGCAGGGGAGTCACAGGCAAGAAACCGTTATACATATTTTGCTTCAAAGGCAAAAAATGAAGGGTATGAACAAATAGCAGCTATATTTTTAGAGTCGGCAGACCAGGAAAAGGAACATGCCAAGCGTGAGTTTAAATATTTACAGGGAGGAGATCTCGAAATTACTGCAGCGTATCCTGCCGGAGTAATAGGAGATACAGCCGCTAATTTGAAAGCAGCAGCCGCGGGGGAACATTATGAATGGACAGAGATGTATCCTGATTTTGCTAAAATAGCCGATGAAGAAGGTTTTAAGGAACTCGCTGTTGTTTTCAGGGCAATTGCCATAGCTGAGGAGCATCATGAAAAGAGATATCTGGAACTTCTTAAGAACTTAGAGAAAGGAGAAATCTTTAAGAAAAATTCAAAAGTTAAATGGAAATGCAGGAATTGCGGATATATTTATGAGGGGGAAGCTGCCCCGGAAAGATGCCCGGCATGTGATCATCCAAAAGCTTATTTCCAGATTCTAGCGGATTTTTTCTAAAAGATGAAATTCTAATAAACCTGCTGATTATATTATTATCTGGAGTTAATAATTATGTTAAATGATGTAAAGGTTTATATGTCGCCGACATGTCCGTTTTGTAAAAAAGCAAAGGAATTACTGACCAAGAATAATATTGAGTATACTGCTTTAGATGTAACCAAAGACAAGGAAGCTCTTGATGAAATGATAAAAATTTCCGGAGCAAGGTCTGTCCCGGTAATTAGCATGTGTAATGAGATTATGGTCGGGTTTGATGTGGCCAAACTTGAACAAATGATAAACTGTAAAAAGCAGCAGACATCTCTATAGTCTTTTTAATTATTAATCGGCATTATTGTTGATAGATTGGTATTTACTCCATCTGCGTTGAAATTTGTTTCAGGCAGTTGAAGGATGAGGGGATTCATTGTTTTGCCAATTAGTATTATATATAAATATTATATTGTACATTGAAAAATAAAATTTAATAAAAGGAGCAAGTATATGACAGGAAGAGATCAGGTTTATAAATGTGAGATTTGCGGGAATATAGTAGAGGTCGTTCACACTGGTCAGGGCCAGCTTGTCTGCTGCGGGAAGCCGATGGTACTTTTTAAAGAAAATACTGTTGATGCAGCAAAGGAAAAGCATGTACCTGTCGTGGAGAAGACTTCTGATGGTATTAAAGTCAAAGTCGGGTCTGTGGCTCATCCGATGGAAGAGAAACACTATATTGAATGGATAGAGGTAATTCAGCCCGACGGTACTGCGGATCGTAAGTTTCTGAAGCCGGGAGAAGCTCCTGAAGCAATATTCTGCGGTATTAAAGAAAGCGGTGCTACAGTCAGAGAGTACTGTAATGTGCATGGCTTGTGGAAAGCATAAGCGAGGCTTTTATTAGAAAACCGGATATTATAATTGCTGCTCGTAAAGCGTAGTATGTTCATACAGTATTATTGAATATTCGTTTGATAAAAAAAAGAATGCCCCCCGGGAAGGACTTTCGCTTAAGCTTATTAAGATAAAATTACTCAGGCTGACTGATTTATAGTTTAATTTTTTTATTACAAAATTAAAAGTTTCAGTACATTAAGTCAGTCAGCCAGAGTTGGTTACTCTCATTATTAAAATCAACATTATATCTCAAAGTAAAAATCAGCCAGGAAAACCGGATCATATTTTTTAGTAATGGGCTTAATACAAGCTGTTTACGAAAGTTGCATAATTCCGGGTCGGGTAAGTTTCTTTGCATAAAATAATAAATAGAAAATTATCAATTCAGCTAATAAAAGACCTGTAATCTTAAAAATCCGTAAATATTTATATTTTTTATCTGGTTACATTATGAGTTTTAATATATATTTATTAATCAATGCTTTTTATATGATTCGGCATAATTCAATAAAACAGCATTTGTTTTAAGATTATGTCAGGAAAGCGATGATATAAAATTGATGAGTTTTTGGAGGAAAACATGGAAACTAAAACATTACAAATACCTAATATTTCATGCGGGCATTGTGTTATGACAATAAAGAATGAATTAAGCGAGCTGGAGGGTGTTGCCGGTGTTGAAGGAGATAAGGATGCAAAAACCATATCGGTTAAATGGGATACCCCTGCAAGCCTGGAAAAAATCAAAGCAAAGCTAACGGAAATAGATTATCCGTCTGCTGAATAATGAGAATATTATGCCAGATAAGAAAGTAACAGTACCTATAACAGGAATGACTTGTGCAAACTGCGCATTGAACATTGAAAGAGGCCTGAAGAAGCTAGACGGAGTCAGGGAAGTAAATGTCAACTATGCAAACGAGAATGCCACAGTTACATTCAATCCCGAAGAGCTGAACGTAAAAGATATTACAGAGAAAGTGGTTAAGACAGGGTACGGTGTGGCTACAGCCAAAATTGAGCTTCCTGTTACAGGTATGACCTGCGCTAATTGTGCTATGAATATTGAACGGGCTTTGAAAAAGAATCCGGGTGTTGTAAAGGCTTCTGTCAATTTCGCTAACGAGCATGCGAGTGTGGAATACTTAACCGATGCAACGGACGTAGATGGAATAATCGCTTCTGTTGAAAAGGCCGGTTATGGCGCAATTAAGCCTGAGGATTCTGCTGACGGAGCGGATGCTGAAACAATCGCGCGTAAAGCAGAGATAAAAAACCAGATAAGGAAATTCATCGTAGGGATTATCTTCACGCTTCCTCTCTTTATACTCAGTATGAGCAGGGATTTTAACCTGCTCGGAAGCTGGACTCATTCAGTGTGGATGAACTGGCTTTTTCTGCTTCTGGCTACGCCTGTGCAGTTCTATACAGGTCTGGATTATTATATAAACGGATGGAAAAGCATAAGGAACGGAAGCGCGAATATGGATGTTCTTGTTGCTATGGGCTCATCTGTTGCTTATTTTTATTCTCTTTCTTTGATGTTTTACCCCGTTCTTGGAAATCATGTATATTTCGAGACTTCCGCTGTTATCATTACACTGATCAAACTGGGGAAGATACTTGAAGCCAGGACCAAGGGACGCACAGGAAGCGCGATCCGTAAACTGATGGGGCTTCAGCCTAAAACTGCGGCAGTAATGAAAGACGGGATCGAAAAGGTCGTTCCCATTTCGGAACTCGTTTCCGGTGATATTATTGTTGTGCGGCCCGGTGAAAGCATTCCTGTAGACGGTGTAATATCTGAAGGAGAATCCGCTGTGGATGAGTCCATGCTTACTGGTGAGCCTCTCCCTGTGGATAAGAAGCCCGGTGATAAGGTAACCGGTGGAACGATCAATATGGACGGCATGCTGAGATTTGAGGCGACAAAGGTCGGGAAGGATACCGCTTTATCGCAGATAATCAAGCTGGTTCAGGAAGCGCAGGGAAGCAAGGCTCCTATTCAGTCTTTGGCTGACCGGGTAGCGGCAGTATTCGTTCCTTCGGTAATTGGCCTGGCTTTTCTTTCTTTTGCTGTATGGTGGATATTAACAGGGGAATTCGTTCCTTCGATGATCCGCCTGGTGGCTGTGCTTGTAATAGCATGCCCGTGCGCGCTGGGACTTGCAACACCGACCGCTATTATGGCAGGGACAGGCAAAGGCGCGGAAAAGGGCATATTGTTCAAGAACAGCGAAGCGCTTGAAATGGCGACAAAGCTCGATACTATTGTGTTTGATAAAACCGGTACTATTACAGAGGGCAATCCTTCTGTTGCCGATATAATTCCGGTGGATGACGCTTATAATACTGAACCTGAGCTTCTGAGGCTGGCGGCTTCCATTGAAAAGGGATCAGAGCACCCTTTGGGGAAAGCAATAGTCAGAGAAGCTGAAAAACAGTCTCTTGCTTTGCTTGATGTTAATTCCTTTAAAGCTTACAGCGGCATGGGGGTTCAGGTTACGGTAAACGGCAGTGTAATGTATGCCGGGAAACCACACTGGATAGAAGAATTGAATATTCCGACCGATAAATTCAGGGATAAAGTGCAGTCTTTGCAGATTCAGGGTAAAGCAGTTATACTTATTGCTGATGAAAAAAGTGTTCTGGGTATAATAGCCCTTTCAGATAAGGTTAAGCCGGAATCTCAGAGGGCAATCTCGGAATTGCATAAACAGGGTTTAAATCTTGTTATGCTGACAGGTGACAACGAGAATGCGGCAGCCAGAATAGCTTCTGAGGTGGGAATAGATGATATTATTTCGGAAGTTCTGCCTAATGAAAAATCAGGGAAGATCAAAGATATTCAAAGTACCGGGAAGAGGGTTGCAATGGTTGGCGACGGGATAAACGATTCTCCTGCGCTTGCGCAGGCGGATGTCGGTATCGCTATAGGAAGCGGAACTGATGTTGCAATTGAAGCTGCGGACATAGTGCTCGTAAGGAGCACGCTGACCGGTGTTTCAAATTCGATCAGGCTTTCCAAATCCACTATGGGTACGATTAAGCAGAATTTGTTCTGGGCGTTTTTCTATAATATTATACTTATCCCGATTGCGGCAGGCGTATTGTATCCTTTCGCGTCTGTACCTGAGTTTCTCAGGCAGCTTCACCCGATGCTTGCCGCTTTCGCGATGGCGATGAGCAGCATAACTGTTGTAAGCAACAGTTTGAGGCTGTACAGGACCAGATTGTAGTCTGTTATATTATAAGATTATAATCAGGCATAAGGTGTTAAACAAAGAACCCGTGATTTAACGGCTGCGAGCTTTCTGATGCTTATTACGGGATATTTTCAGAATAAGTAAAACAAAAATAAAACAGGAAATAATATATGTTAGTTCTTGGTTTAATGGGAAGTCCGAGAAAGAAGAGTAATACGGCTATGCTTCTTAATGCATTTATGGAAGAAGTGAAAACGCAGGGTGTTACCGCACTTACTGTAAATGTTGACAGCATGGATATAAAGCCGTGCAAAGAATATAAGGTTTGCGAATCAAAGGGCTATTGTCCAATAGATGACGACATGGAAAAGGAAATATATTCCTTGTTGTGGAAAGCTGATATTGTGGTTATGGCAACGCCCATTTTTTTCTATAGCGTACCTGCGCAGTTGAAAGCACTTATTGACAGGTCCCAGACACAATGGGCAAGGAAATATATGCTTAAGCTGGAAGACCCCGGCAGGAAATGGCGAACAGGGTATGTGCTGGCGCTTGGAGCGACAAAAGGGGAGAATCTTTTCGAAGGGACCAATCTGACCGCGAAATATTTTTTTGACGCAGTAGGCGCGAAGTTTGCAGGCAGCCTGACATATAAAAAGGTTGAAATGCCGGGAGATATAGCCAAACACCCTGCTGCGTTTAATGAAGTAAAAGAGAAAGCAAAAGAACTTATAAAACCGTATTTAAACAGAAAAAAGATCCTGTTCGTGTGCAGGGAAAACGCGTGCAGGAGCCAGATGGCCCAGGCTTTTATGCGCTTTCATGCAGGGGACAGGATAGAGGCAATGAGCGGGGGGGATGAGCCTGCTGAGAATATAAACAGCCTGACGGCAGAGGTAATGGCTGAGAAAGGCATTGATCTGCACTTTATCAGGCCAACTAGTTTAAGCAATGTTCTGAATGAAAATAATCCGGATATTGTTGTAACTATGGGATGTGAAGTCTCATGCCCTGTTGTTCCGGGAGCGGAAGTAATTGAGTGGGATCTCCCTGACCCGGCAGGAAAGCCGATTGAGTTTATCCGGGAACTGAGAGACACAATAGAAGAGAAGGTCACGAAGTTGATTACCGGGATATGATATTGTTTTAGTTGACTTTTCTGGTCAATATTGAAATGATATATTCATCTGTTTTTAATCAATTTCGAAAGGACAGGCTGCTTTCGGCTGTGAGCGGACTTTGCAGCATTTGCAGACTGCAATGGTTCAGTGCTGCCGGTTACTTCAAAAGAGAGTACAGAGTTATTCGAAAGGGGAGATTGATAAAGGTCATATTATCTTTTTGTTTTTTCATAATATCAAAATTTAAAATCAGTCTGGTTAAATATTTAATAATATTATAAAGAGAGGTTATTATATGGATAAATATGTTTGCACAGTTTGCGGTTATATTTATGACCCTGCCAACGGTGATCCGGACAACGGGATCAGTCCTGGCACAAGTTTTAATGATCTGCCGGACGACTGGGTTTGCCCTGTATGCGGAGCAGGAAAGGATGACTTTGAAAAGCAGGCTTGATCAAAATGCGGCTGAAATTTAACAGCCGCATTTTTTGTATTTGAATTACGGAAAATAATTACCGGGTTTAACCTGAAGAATAAAAATATTCTTTTATCCTGCGAGAAAGCGGAATTTCTGTTTACGGGGATAAAAGCGTTTTTGGTTTGATGCAATATGCAAATCTTTTAATAATGAGATACCGGGTGATATTATGGAGAGTAATGTTATATTTGATACCATAATAATCGGGGCAGGGCCTGCGGGACTTAGTGCGGCTATTTATGCTTCGAGGAAGGTTCTTAAGACGCTGATAATCGGCAAGGATATCGGCGGCCAGGTCGCGAGCACATGGGATATAGAAAATTACCTGGGATTTGACAGGATAGAAACAGTTGACCTGATCAACAGGTTTGATGTGCATGTCAAGAAATTTGGGGTTGAGAAGATAGAGAATCTGAATGTCAGCTCTGTGGAACTGTCGGGTGATATAAAAAAAGTGGTTCTTGAGAACGGGGATGAGTACAGGGCGAAAACCGTGGTTATTGCAACAGGCGCGCGGCACAGGCCTCTGAATATTCCGGGCGAGGAGGAATTCGCCGGGAAGGGGATCGCTTACTGCTCGACATGTGACGCGCCGCTATTCGCGGGCGCAGATGTAGCTGTAGTCGGGGGCGGCAACTCGGCTCTTGAAGCTGTGATTGACCTGGAGAAGATAGCAAGAAAAGTATATATGATATCCCTGACTGTGTTAACAGGGGATAAGATATTACAGGAAAAAGTGAGAGGCTTTTCCAAAGTTGATTTTTTTATTGAATATGAGACCAAGGCTATACTGGGCAGCAAAATGGTCGAAGGCATTCAGATAAGGTCGCTTAAGACATCAGAAGAAAAGAAGCTGAAGGTTGAAGGTGTGTTTGTTGAGATTGGCCTGTTGCCGAATTCGGGTTTGTTTAAAGATGTGCTTAGCCGAAACCGCAACGGTGAGATAGAAATAGATATATACTGCAAGACCTCTGTGCCCGGCGTTTTCGCGTGCGGGGACGTGACAACAGTACCTTACAAGCAGGTCGTAATAGCAGCAGGCGAGGGCGCCAAGGCTGCGCTGTCCGCGTATAATTATATAATCAATACAGAAATAAAAGATTAAGGCTGAGTGCGTTTTTTATATTTTCCAGTTAATTTTAACTAACCTGGGCGGAGTTTTATATGGCCGGAAACTGCGTTTGCCGCATTGGCTTTCATATACGACTCTGAAACGGAGGGGACCCTTCGGCTGTGCTCAGGGACCGGAAATAAA
>CAZVYR010000091.1:0-12736 GCA_964631555.1 uncultured Leptospirales bacterium | reverse complement strand
AACTCAATGCCGGTAGCCGATTTTTTTAAAAAAGTCTCGGAGATAATGGCGAATAATCTTAAAATAAAACCGAAAGTCCTTTATAAATTGCTTGTGGAGCGTGAAAAAGAAAGCAGCACTGCCTTGAACCCCGGACTCGCGATCCCGCATATTGTCATCAAGGGAGAGCACACCTTCGATATCCTACTGGCTCGCTCAAGGGACGGAGTATACTTTTCCGAAAGCGCCCCGAATGTGCATGCTATTTTTGTGCTTGCCGGAACAAAAGACGAGCGCAATTTCCATCTCAGGGCATTATCCGCAATAGCCCAGATTGTCCAGGACCCAAAATTCGAGGAAAAATGGATGAACTCAAAAGGCCTTGAGTCATTGCGTGACATAGTCCTTCTTGGTGAGAGGAGAAGATAATAAGCCTTAAGAAAAAAATTAACCTGGTGAAATAACCTGAATCACCGGTTTATGATCGTTAATTCTCCAATAACTTTGCCTTTTCCCACAACTCATCCATTTCTTCAAGGCTCAAGTCGTTTATAACCCTATCCTGCCTTGCTGCTTCTTTCTCAATGAATTTAAAGCGGCTCATAAATTTCTTTACTGTAATGGAAAGAGCCTCTTCCGCGTTTATGCCTTTATATCGCAGAATATTGACTATAGAGAAAAGTATATCGCCCGCTTCTTCCTTCAGCTTTTCATGATTCTCAGACAAAGCCTCTTTGAATTCGCCTACTTCCTCGTCAAGCTTCCGGACAATATCATCGCAGTTATCCCAGTCAAAACCCAGCCTCGCTGTTTTTTGCTGCACACGATATGCCTTATGCAGCGCGGGCAGCATACTGGGAATACCGTCCAGAATAGACTCCCTGTCTTTTTTCTCATTAACTTTTATCCTTTCCCAGTTTTTTATAACATCATGTTTATCATCTACCTTGTCGGTTCCAAACACATGCGGATGCCTGCGAACGAGCTTTTCGATTATACCGTTTGCCACATCATCGATCGTGAATTTCTTCTGCTCACCGGCGATCTCGGAAAAAGCGTAAACCTGGTACAAAAGATCCCCAAGTTCTTCTTTCATATGTTCATTGTCATTATTTTCAATTGCTTCGTAGGCTTCGTATGCCTCTTCCAGAAGGTAAGGTTTGAGCGTCATGGATGTCTGTTCCCTGTCCCATGGACAATTGTTCCTTAGTATGTTAGCAAGTTCCATAAGCTTATATAACGGCCTTTGTTCTTTAAATTCCATAATTACTATTTTCCAGTTAAAGATATTTTTATTGCACGCATATTATCCATTTCGGCTACTGTGCGTTCCCAGTCTATAAAAACAAGTTTTTATTAATCAAGCCTAATTCCCGTATTGTTTTATTTTAATAAAATTCAAATCACGAATCCCGCATATAATTTATTTGACATAAAGTCTATATAATAATAATCAATATTAATCATAGCATAATTCTTATCATTCATTAAAATCGGAATCAGATGCCTGAAATTAAAATATCAACCGGTTATTCCGGAAGACTGACCGTGTCATTTCAATACAGACCTTATTTAGTAACAAAGATTAAATCTATTGAAGGCCATAGATGGCATCCCGGTGAAAAATACTGGAGTTTCCCATACACCGGAATGGTCCTGAAAAAAATATTAGAAATTTTTATGAATGAAGACATTCAAATGGACCCTGCGATCATTGCCGATCATCTTGAGGATTTTTCTAATAGTTTCAACCCGAAAAGTTAGTTCCAATAAATTATTACTCAAAAAGGATAAGATAGGCAAATGGATGGACAAAGAAGAGAGAACATAAAACCAGGATTGAAAGTCGCGATTATTTTAAAGCAGGACCAGAGAAACGGTCGTTTAACTGAGGGTATTGTAAGTGATTTATTGACGAAATCGCAATTTCATCCCCATGGAATAAAGGTTCGATTAACTGATGGCCAGGTTGGCAGGGTCCAGAAAATCCTGGAATAATTGACTATAAACCAAATAAAAGGATTGAAAATCACCAATCCAGTAACATACTTTATGAGATATATGGTGGAATGAATATTATGATTACATTCTTCTTAAATAAAGGAAACCTGGTTGCTTCCCCTCCGTTCCTTATTCGTCTTTCAATCGTACTGATAATATTCCGGGCAGAAAAACCGCTTAAAATTCTCCCGGCTAACAAAAATAGGTTCGTTGAAAGACCATACGCAAAAGATTCTTAAGGAGACAGTCAAACAATTGAGCATAGTACAGGCAAACAAAGAGAACATTAAAAAAGCCGCGTATATAATCCGCACAGGCGGACTGGCCGCTTTTCCCACGGAAACAGTATACGGTCTTGGAGCAAACGCTTATGATCCTGTTGCAGTAAGCAGTATCTTTGAAGTAAAAAAAAGACCTTCGTTCGATCCTCTGATAGTACATATTGCCTCTTTCTCAACGCTCGAAGAAATCACGCAGAAAACCGGTGAACTGGAAATAGAACTCGCCAGGGAATTCTGGCCCGGGCCGTTAACCCTTATACTTCCGAAGAAACAAATAATACCGGATATCGTCACAGCAGGACTCAATACAGTCGGCGTCCGCATGCCCGCTAATGAAACAGCAAGAGAGCTGATCATTGACGCCGGAGTACCCATAGCGGCCCCCAGTGCCAATCCGTTCGGACGCATAAGCCCGACAAAAGCAGAGCATGTATGGAACCAGCTTGGACAGGATGTGGACATTATTATTGACGGCGGGACTTGCGAAATGGGTATAGAATCAACAATAATAAAAGTTGTGAACAACATACCCGAAATACTAAGGTACGGCTCTCTCACCATAGAAGAAATTAAAAGCAGAACCGGCATAACGAACCTTCGTACTTTCGAAGAAAATAACAAAGCACAGAAGGTCAAACCTGAGGCCCCCGGGCAAATGCCTTATCATTACTCTCCGAACACACCGCTTATACTTGTCGAAGATATAGAAAAATCAGTTATTAATCCCGGCAAAAGCGGGTATCTCGCATTTAAAAAGCCGCTGAACACACTTCCCTTTTCAAAGATCGAGATATTATCTGAAACAGGAAATATGAGAGAAGCAGCCGCGAATTTATTTTCCAGTCTTCATAACCTTGACTCAGCCGGGCTTGATATCATATATGCGGAAATTGTTCCCATGCAGGGACTCGGCTTTGCTATTATGGATCGTCTGAAAAAAGCAGCCGCAGGGAATAAGTGATACCCTTTTACTTCGCCGACCTATCGTTCTTTAAATTTTAATTGACCTGACGAAATAAATAGTATAGAAAGAATAAAACTCTTCTTAAGTAGTGACATAAAATGGATCGATTGCATTGATGAAAATTAATCTGCCGCTTTTTATTGTATTCGAAGGAATCGACGGTTCGGGAAAGACAACCCTCTCCAAAATCCTATATGATTATTTTATCAGGATCGGTATCCCGGCCATTAAAAACCAGGAACCGACCGGGGGCTATTGGGGAAAAAAAATAAGGCATATACTTCAGACAGAAGGGGCTAAGGCTGAAACTCTCTTACAATTATTCTTGTCCGACAGGGAAGATGATGTAAAAATAAATATTCTCCCCGCCTTACAAAGTAACAAACTTGTAATCACCGACCGCTACTACTTTTCCAATGCAGCATACCAGGGAGCCATGGGAATATCTTCTGATCTGATCATTAATGAAAATCGTGAAAAAAAATTTCCGGAACCTGACAGGATTTATTTACTGGATATCACACCCGAAATAGCTCTGGAAAGAATTTCCATAAGGAACAGCGGTAATGACCTTGAAATCTTTGAAAGGAAAGACTTCTTAACCAAAGTAAATAATATCTATCATACAATAGCGGACGAAAGGTTTGTAATTCTTGACGGGTCTCTGGAGCCTGAAAAAAATATAAGCATAATAAAAAAGGATATATCAGACCACTTTTGTAAAACATGAAAAACTATTTACGAAAAATAATAACAAAAAGAGTATATAACGTCATCATTATCTCTGCTCTTAACCTGGTATTCCTGCTTATAATAATCATTGCGGCCAGGCTCCTGTTTATGTACGGATTTAAGGAAAAACATTTCCTGCTCCTTATTATATTGATCCTTGTACCTACCTTGCCGATTCTGAACTTTGCTTTGAAAAAGATCAACTCTCTTATCAGCCCCATGAGTTTTGGAAACCTGTATTTTAAAACTATCGATTCAATACTGAACATGGAGTCCTTTGAAGAAATACTTTATAAGGCATTTGATTCCGTCATAGTAGTATTGAATGCAGGTTTCGCACACATTATATTCTACGAGACTGAAACAGAAGTATATGAAATAGAATACAAAAACAACAAAACTCATGAAGCATTTTATCGCGAAAAAACCGCGGAAGACCAGGTACTGATAAACAGTATAACAGGCCCGGATGATATTATCACAAAGACAAAATGCGTGCAGGGAGACTACAAGGATAAAAGATTAATAAATATTTTTGAAACATCAGGCATTGATATCATCGTGCCCATTCATTATAACAACAGAACATTCGGAATAATTGCCCTGGGAATGAAAAAGAGTTTCCCTGAAAGAGATATAAAATTCTTAAAAATGATCGCATTCAAGCTGGCTATCCTTTCGGTGAACAACTATTACTTCGGCCAGATACGCAAAAGAAAAGAAGTCGAAAAGGAATATGAATTAACCAACAAAATCCAAAAGCAGTTCCTGCCTGAGCCGAGTGTTATCAATGACAACATCATTATTAAAGCCTACTATGATACTGCTTCCTCTTTTACACGTGAATTTTATGATATCTTTATAAACAATGACCACGGCCGGGATATTCGTATCTCAGCTTACCGGGTACAGGGCGATGTCAAAGAAACCTTTATTATAATGCCCGGGGTTCAGGCCATGCTGCAAAGCTACGCGAGACTGGGATTCTCCCCTGAAAAAAGTTTAATTAAACTAACCAACCTGATAGAAGAAAGGGATGTACTGAACGGAGAACTGGAAATACTTCATTCCTCAATCAATCGTTCAGGAGAATTCATCTGCTGTTGCTCCGGTTACCCCATGCCGTTTTATTATCAAAGATCCTCAAATGAACTCTCCAGGCTCACCGGCCAGGAACAGAAAATCAAATGCTTAAATTTAAAAATAAAAAACGGTGATATAATAATCATTACATGTAATTATTATTACAACATAATCAGCGAAAACATATTCGAATATTCTGAAATCTTACAAAAGAATTATTCCCAGGATACAGATAATATCAAGGAAAAACTGATCACTAAGTTAAACGATAATAGCTTCCCGGAAATCAGTGCCACAGAGCATACCGAAAAATTTAAAAGCGAAGACAAACTCCTTATCCTTATTACCATGGAGGATAAGCGTTGATAAAAAAGGCGATAATAATATTAGTCCTGATAAGCATTTTTAGTATCCTGAACATCTACTTATTCAACAGCGCACTGGAGTTTTCAAAAGAATTTCCTTTTAAACGGACTTTGTCCGGGAATACCTTAATAACCAAAATTGATACTGCCGGGCCTTGTTGTAAATTCATGAATAAAATAATAAAAATTGAGGACGACGTTACAGACAGCAATAACATTATGGAAATTCTCAATAAATATAAAGATAGAGAAGCATTAAATATCACTTTATTAGACACTGAAGGCAACATAATATTTAAAAGGATTCCGCGGGGAAAAAATAATGACTATCTGCTGTTTTTAATATTCTTAATAATGTTCGGGAATATTCATTATCTCTGGGGAAGTGTTGTTTATCTGACCCGGCAAAACGAACTCCGGTCAAAACATTATTTCTTTTCTTCGATTTCTTTGAGTCTTTTTTATTTCGCCACTGTTGACCAGTTTACATTCAGGCATTTCTTTATAGGTACAATAATAACCATATTATTAATTGGATTTCTAAGTATACACCTGGGATATATCCTTACAAACCAGAGGATGAATAAGTATAAATCCATTCTGATACTGGTTTTTTCATTCATTATTATTTTCCTGTTCTATAAAGGTATCCAGGAATCAACAATAAATGTCATACTTTTTATTTACTTGTTATTCTGTTTATCATTAACAATTTTAAAATTATTATATGAAATAATCAGGGATAAAAATCCGTATGTAATCTGGCGTCATTTAACGCTTATTCTCGGTATTTTCATAGGTAGTTTTTTTCCTGCACTGAATATTGTATTTTCCTCAATCTCGGATTACAGCCTGCCTGTCTGCCTCTTCTCAGGGGCGACTCTCCTTTTCCCCATTATAGTCGGCAACGCGTTTCTCAGATACAACCAGTATGACTTCTACGGATTTAAAATATTCCAGTTAAATGATATTAAATTGCTGAGTTACAATATAGTAACAGCACTATTGATGTCTGTTTTATTATTTTCACTATCATCAATATCAACTTTTACTTTTTATACGGTTTTTAACTGGTTAGTCAGTATTTTAATAGCAATAGTGATACTCAACTTCCTGCATTTCTTAATAAGTATAAACGATCGCGATTATCAGAATATAGACAACTATGCCTTTTCAGCGCAGAAAATTTTCGAATTTAGTTCATCTCCGGAAAGTCTGATAAATAAATTAAACCTTGTATTTCATGAAATTATCGAAGTCTCCGGCGCAGCTTCTTTAAAATTGATAATGTTTTTTGAAACCAAAGACAAATCAAATTCAAATATTAGCAACTATATTGAATTACTCCCCAAAGAAACTGATATCTATACCTTTATGAGCAGCAACAAAGGAATTATTTTCAAATATGCTCTTAGCAGGAACTCCGCTGTTGAAGAAAAAATATACGACTTCCTTGAAGAAAGGAATTATATACTGGCTATTCCAATAATAGAGAATAAAAAAATCATTGGCGCTCTAATGACAGGTGAAAGATTTCCGAAAAGGTTCTATACAAATGCTGATATACATTATCTTAAAACAGCAGGAAGCCAGGCATTGCAGCTTATTAAAAACGATTGCTTATATAAAGATTACATTTTAAAGAAACAATACGAAAAAGAACTTGATAACGCTTCTTATGTTCAAATGCGTCTTTTCCCAAAAGTTACCCTTGACAGGGACAGGGGAATGGACATAAGCTTTTATTACAGACCATATCTAAGGGTCATTGGGGACTACTTCGATTTCTTCAGGATTGATGAAGACCGCACTTCCATTATTATCGGAGATGTATCCGGGCATGGATTATCAACCGCTATGATACTCTCAGCCGTAAACGGAATTACTCACGCAATGCTGCTGGAGGTAAAAGCCATTGAAAAAACATGCGATGAGATAAATAGCTTTTTAAACAATACATACAAGGGAATTGAATTGATTACCCTGTTTATTGGTATTTTCGACAGGAAGACAAAGCTGCTGGAATATGTCAATGCCGGTCACGGGGCCCCATTGCTTATCAAGAAAAATGAAAAAAAAATAAGACAGATTGAAGGAAGAACAAAAATATTAGGTGCAGATCCTGATGCCAAATATACAACATCCAGCATCAATCTTGAGAAGGATGATGAACTAATACTGTATACGGACGGAGCAATGGAAATCTACAATGAAAAAACAGATTCAGGTATAAACGAAGAAAAATTTATGCAAATTATCACCGATAATATTGACAAGGATGTTGATAAAAAAATAATAGAAATTGAAAAAAACATAAAATACCACAGCGAGGCGATTAAGGATGATATCACGATTATATGCGTTAAAATTCACTAGGATATTAATTCCGCTTAGCATCCTGATTTTATGTTTATTCCGGTTTCCTGACCACAAATTGTCAGCAGCCGAACCGGCTAATCCGTTCCATACTGTTCTTCCCACTGTCTCCGCCAGCCGGATAGACAATTCACTGTCTCCCCTGGTCAACCCTGTATTCTCGGATATATCGCCTTCCCCCTCCATTTCATATACATTGCAGCAATTTCACGATCAGGAAGAGAACTATAATCACTTCTTTTTAACGAATCTTGCAGGCTTTATCTTCTCCTATTCATGGATAGATAATCTATATAATTATAACAGTATGTCAACCGAACCATGCAAAACAAAGATGTTCACAATAGGAAAAGGATTTTTTTTTGGAAATACTTTCGGCTTCGGCGCCAATTATTCATTCAATAAAAGTAAATATAGTAAATATGATGATTATAAATCGCTTTCCCTGGGTATTCTATTGCGCCCATTCAGTTTTCTTTCCATCGGATTTGTATCAAGGGATTTAAACAAGCCTGAGATTTACGGGGAAGTCTTAAAAAGAAGCGATATTTACTCAGTATCCGTTAAACCCTTAAGCAGTATTACCTTTTCTGTCGACGCAACAAAATACCAAGATCAAAAGTTTGATTCCTCAGATATATTTTATTCTGCAAGTCTGCGTTTTATTCATGATATCTCGGCGTATGCCGCAATAAACAGGGATAAGGACTTTTCATTCGGATTGCGTCTGCCGCTTGGTATCCCTTATACAAACAGTGCCGAATTAGTATTAGACGGATTTGCCAGGTACAATAAGTCCGACATCCCGGACTCTTCGGGATTTGGGATAACTTTATCAGGACAAAGAAACAGTAAAGCTTTGATAAAACCAAAACGTTATCTTGAAATTGTATTGAACGATAAGATAAATGAAGTACAAACTGAAAAGTTATTTCCTTTTAAAGGGAAGGGAGTAATATACTATGATATTCTAAATGCCATTGATACTGCCGCAAGAGACGAAAGCATCATTGGTATAATTATACAGATCGATACTGCCGGCCTGGGCTTTGCACAATTACAGGAATTACGTGATCAGTTAAAATTATTCAGAAATAAAAAGAAAAAAGTGTATGCAATTCTTAACTCCTCAGGAAATAAAGAATATTATCTTGCGTCAGCTTGTGATGAAATAATTTTTTCCCCTGTTAATCCATTCACTCTTACAGGACTCGAGGTGGAAATCTATTTTTTTAAAGAAGGTCTTGATAAACTCGGAATTAAATTCGAAGCAGTTAAAAAAGGAGAGTACAAATCATTTGCAGAACCATATACCAGGAAGCATATGTCCCCTGAATCTATGGAAAACATTAAATCTCTTTTATCAGACTTGAACGATCAGTTTATATATGATATAATAAATGACAGAAAAATCTCAAAAAAAGAAATCGACAATATATTTGACAAAGGAATATTAAGCCCGGATGAGGCTTTGCAGGCTGGTTTTATTGACGATATAGATTATCCGTTAGATGCTGAAATAAAAATACTAAATAATAATGGAACGGAAAAACCACGCGTAAAACTTGAAGATTTCATTGAAGAAAAGATATATGACTACCTATGGGGCCCGGTACCTGAAATCGCAATTATATATGTTACCGGGTCAATTATCCATGGGGAATCCAGAGGGTATAGTGGGATATCCCCGGAAATCACAAGTGACGCGACTTATTATAAAGCTTTATATGACGCATTTACCGACTCATCGGTAAAAGCAATAATCATAAGAATTGATTCAGGCGGCGGTTCAGCAGTTGCATCAGATCTCATGTGGCATTATTTACATAAATTGAAACAGCAATACAATAAACCTGTTATTTTTTCGTTCGGAAATACCGCCGCTTCCGGAGGCTATTTTATAGCCTGCACAGGAGATCAAATTCTCGGCAGCAGGGGAACAGTTACAGGTTCCATCGGCGTAATAGCAGGAAAACTTTCCTTAAAAGAACTTTATCAAAAGCTGGGAATAAATAAAGAAACAATCAAGATGAGTGAATTCGCCGATATTTTTTCGGAGTCAAAAGACTTAAGCAGCGAAGAACGCGCAATTATTCAAAAAAGTGTGGATTATTCTTATAAAAATTTCACTGAAAAAGTATCAGAAGCCAGAGGTATAAAAAAAGAAAGAATAGATAAGGTTGCTGAAGGAAGAGTCTTTACAGGGCAACAGGCAAAGGCCAACAATCTTATAGATAATTACGGCGGGCTTTATGCAGCTGTGGAACTGGCAAAACGAATCGCAAAAATAACGACTAACTTTAATGTCAGACACCTCCCCGAAGCGGAGACAGCGTTTACTGAAATTCTCGGACTAAATAATGTCAGCTTATATACGGAGCAGATAGCGGCTATTCAGCAAATCTTTGATATAATAAAGCTTAATGATGAACATACATTATATTACTTCCCATATAAATTAGTGATTAAATAAAAAAACCGGATACAGAAACTTATTCTTTTAAATAACTAAGATTTATTCACGGAGAAAAACAATGGATAAATTAAAAGCTGAAATAATAATAACCAGAATCAGATTAATATTTGTCCTTTTTTTCCTGTTCTCAGGTTTTTCCGCTTACAGATCCGGATCAGAACCGGCAGTGTATATTTCAATCTTTATAGGCAGCGGACTTCAGTTTCTTATAACACTAGTCAATTATATTTTTATTAAACTAAAGAAAATACCGGCTGTCTTAATATACGCTTCTGTGACAATTGAACTATTTACTATTTTTCTCGTTAAATACGGCTTCCATTTTGACTCTTATAATGCCTGGGGGCTGGCCATCAAAGAGCAGGCAACATTTATCTTATTTATAATGTATGGAATAATTCATGCTTTAAGATTTAATAAAAACCTCAATCTATATTTAGGTTCACTTTCTATTATTTTATATTTAACTCTTCTGACTCTCGGGTTAACACAGGGTGATATGGTTTTTGTCCATGATGCCAAACTTATTTTTACACCTAATGCACTTCGTTCGGCAACGGAACTGGCCAAGATTCTCTTTATGGCACTAAACACATACTTTCTCTATCTCATGGGGAAATTTACATCCCATAACATAAAAGCCATCGAGAAAAATCAAATCACGGCAAGCGAAAACCTGGATGCCACTAACAAGCTGCTGCAGAATGTCCGGGAAATTACATCCCACCTTGCGTCATCAATACAGGAAATGTCGGCTACTACATCATCACTGGCTGAAAATACACACTCCCAGTCCGATATGGAAGAAGAAATCCTCCATGCCAGTAATAAAAACGTGGAAAACATTAATGAGCTTGCATCAAATACTGAGATACAGTTTGCCACATTCAAGGAACTTTCAGACAGAGTAAGTGAACTATCGGACTCAATTGATAAACTAAATAAACAAACAGCAAGTGCTCTTGATCTTACACAATCTATCAGTAAGAGAATAGCAGAAGGAGAGAAAGCTCTTGATGCAACAAACAAGACAATGATAGCGATTGATGAGAGTTCCGGCGAAATCACAAATATCATGGCATTGATTAACGACATTTCAGATCAGATTAATTTACTCTCGCTGAATGCAGCAATCGAATCAGCACGCGCAGGAGAAGCAGGCAGAGGATTTGCAGTAGTTGCTGATGAAATATCAAAACTCGCTGATAAAACAGCACAAAGTATAAAAAATATAGAAACCCTTGTTAAAACAAACACTTCGGATGTACAAAAGGCCCTGGAAAGCGTGAAGTATCTAAGCGAAATAATAAGTATAATAATTAAAGATACTACCGCAATAGGGGATCTGATAAAAAAGATATCCGAATATATGCAAATGCAGACCAGCCATAATGAAAAGGTAGCTGCGGAATCGGAAAAAATGCTGACCATCTCCGAAAAGATCGACATGTCTCTGGAAGGTCACAGGCAGTCCATTAAAGATATATCAGAAGCAATAAAAAAAATCGGGAAAGTCGGACTTGATAACACTTCCGCAGCAGAAGAAATGGCAGCAAATAACGAAGAAATTTCAGGTATTGCGGAAAAACTTAAAAGCCTGGTAAACAGTTTTAAATATAACATGTAATACCAGCATAACCCGGGATGCTTCTCCCCTATGTTCCAAAACCGCTTCCTCTCCGTTTCAAAGTCGTTTCCTGAACTTTAAAAATCAAAAATCCGGTCAAGTCGAACGGCTTATTATTTTGATTCATTTTTTAAATATACTGTATATGTAGGGAACGGAATACCGATCCCGGATTCATACAAGGTTTTGTATATTAGTATAGTACCTTCCTTCTTTTTAACCAGCTTTTCATTATAATCCGGGATCCAGAACCTCGCATAGAAAACAAGGGAAAAGTCCGCCATTTCCTCAAAATAACAACTCGGTTCAGGATCCTGCATAACGCCGTCCATTGCCTTGAGTGCATCAACAACAACTCTCTCAACCCTGTCCACATCTGATCCGTATACCACGCTGAAAATTACAGTTACCCTGTAAGCCGGATCAGGAAGAACAAAATTCTTGAATTTTTTATTGGCAAGCTCTCCGTTCGGAATTACAATGATCTCATTATCATAAGTCAGCAATTTTGTATTTCGTATCCCCACTTCCTTAATGATCCCTGTATCATTATCTATTGTAACCGTATCTCCTGCAGCAATTGAGTGGTCCATAGCTAAAAATATGCCGCTGATAATATTTGACAAGCTGTCCTTTACGGCAAATCCAATAGCAATTCCCATAATCCCGATTGATGCAATAAACGGGCCCACATCGATATCGAATCTTGAAAGCATTACGATCAACACAATCGAAACAATAAATATTTTACTGAATGTTACAAAAAGCGGCATCAAATCCTTATTCACACGCGGATTGATCTTATCCGTTACACCCTTGCCCCACAAATTAATAGAACCCTCAAAAATAATA
>CAZVYR010000090.1:0-12755 GCA_964631555.1 uncultured Leptospirales bacterium | reverse complement strand
ACATCAACATGAGCGGATACAACCTGTTCATCTCGAAATTCATGAAAATAAATATACCGCGTGTAAACCCCTCAAACCCGCTTTTCAAACACCCTAAAGCAGGTTCCCTGACACGTATCCACTCCGTTTCAGCCTCTTATGTGCTCCCACCCCTGTCCGGGACGCGGTCATCGCACAAAAAGAGTCCGCCAGGCTGAAAATAAGCGGCATCTTACAGTCAACCCGGTCCAACAAACAAACACCAAACCCAAAACGCAGACAGACCTATGCTGTATAAGTTCCAAGTTCCAGGTTGAAAGTTCCATGGAAAAGAAAATTCACATGAAATTCATTTCCTTCCTTGAAACTTGGAACTTGGAACCTGAAACTATTTTTTCCCCTGGAACCTGGAACTTGCAACATGGAACTATTGTGCATCCACTCCGTTTCCGTTAACATTGAATTGTTTGTTAAATACCATAAATATAATTTGACTTGTAATAGTCAGCCGGCTATAATACTAAAATTAAAATACCATATCAGCAGATTTGGAGGTAATATGAAAATTCAGAAAAATGAAAATATAACCGACCGTTTGATAAGAATACTCCTGGGTGAAATATTTTTTATGCTGGCCTTTTTCTGGACAGGCGGAGTTTTGTCAGTAATTCTTTATATACTTACAATAATTTTACTTTTTACTGCTTTAACAGGGTTCTGCCTGCTGTATGTTCCGTTCGGAATAAATACATTAAACAAATTTCCAGGGAAGACCAGTAAAGTATTTATTGCGGTTTTTATAATTCTGTTTATCATAATAGCAACAATCGGGAGTTATTTCAGTAATTTTTTCACAAAGAAATTTTTCCTTAATGATTATAATGCAATGAATAACTACTACAAACAAACCCTGTTTGCAACCGGGAGGGATAAGAGGCAGGAGGCAAAAGACTATTACAGCAAGCTCGTTTCACAATATGATTATTTTTTTAACAAGTATACATCCTATCATCCTTTTGCCTTAAAGAACGACGGCAAACTGGACCAGGATCTTGAAAACATCAGGGATATATTTACAAAAGAGAAGGATAATATTGTTTCAGGTGATCTTAACAAAGTACATATTGCTTTGGAAGAAGCAAGACCGGTACTGCAGGATATCCTGAGAAGAAATAATTTTTCTTTGTTAGCTGTATATCTCGTGGATTTCCATGATTCTATGGAAAAAATGACTGAAGCATCTGATGAAAAGGATGCAGGAAAAGTAGTAAAGGCTTATGATGATGCCAACAGCAAAATGCTGATGGTTGAACAGGAAGCCAATGACAACGAGATACAAACAATAAGAAGATTGCTGGAAGAACTAAATTCGTTGGCAAAGGAAGGGAAAACCGAAGAACTGCCTGTAAAGGCTGCTGAACTCAAGAGCAGTTTTGCAAAGGTTTATCTGAAGAGAGGATGATCTGTTGCTGCCTGGCAGAGTCGGGAGAGTTGCACGCGGTTTACACCCGACACCGAAGCCCAGCGCGCAGTGCGCCGGGCATTCGCCGATGCAGTGCGCTCATGGCAGGCCCTGACCCATGACGAAAAATACGCATATATCCGCAAATCCCGCCACCTCAACATGAGCGGATATAATCTTTACATATCCGATTATGTAAAAAGAATAATGCAGATAGTTGATCATACTCCACCAGACGAACTGAACCCAAAAGCCTCTTCCCTAACCTGGAACCTGGAACTTGCAACCTTAAACTCTCTTCCCGCGCTCCCGCTCCAAAGAGAGGTATGTTTTATCACGCGAACATAACTTTTTAAAATCCTATAAAAAATTTATAGTATATAAAATTTAATTGCATTTTATTTAAAATCTTTTATTTATCATCTTATTAAATGAATAATATAAAGAGAGGATAATATGAAAAAAATAATCATCTTTTTATTTGGATTCGTTTTAGCATTTGCATTTAGTTCTCAGAATGTATCAGCACAGAAATTAAAAACTGTAAAGGTCGGGGTAATAAGTCCTCGAAGCGGCCCAGTGGCGTATTTCGGTATGAGTGTTTACCGTTCGGTTGAAATGGCTGTGGATAATATTAATAAGAAAGGCACTTTCGGGAAAAAAGGTCCCGGCATACTGGTTGGAAAACAGCGTTACAAACTGGAAGTCGTCAGTTATGATGACGGCATGAATCCTGCCAAAAGTGTAGCTGGAATGAGAAGGCTTGTTGAAATGTATAAGGTCCCGGTAATATTCGGACCTTTCGGCACTCCGGCAACCTGGGCATGCCAGGAAGTTAATGTAAGCCTCAAAGTATTATTCAGCGGCATGTCTGCATCTGATAAATCCCGCAAAAAAGGAAATCCACTTTATTTTCAGGAACGGCTTCCTGCAATTTATTGGGGTCCGCCAATGGCTCAGGCCTGTATTACAAAAGGGTTTAAAAAAGCCTGTATAGTAGCGGATGTTAATGAAGCTTATTCGTCATGGGCGGAAAAATTTAAATCAAAATTTGAAAGTCTGGGCGGAGAAGTCCTCGGATTTGAAACCATTGACAGTAAAAACATAATGGATTACCATTCAATCATGACAAGTTTTAAAGCAAAAAATCCGGATATTATCTTTTTGAGTTTATATGAAGAGCCGCAGGCTCTTGCTGCTTCCCATGCACTTGATATAGGGTACAAAGGTAAATTTCTGCTGAATTCCGACTGGGGTAAAAAATCAGAAAAAATAGTAGGACTTGACCGCCTGGAAGGCTCTTTAGTGGAAGCAACACAGTGGATGTATTACCAGGCACATCCGGAACAGGATAAAAAGGGATATCTCACAGGATTTCTTAAACAATATAAAAAGACCTATGGCGACATTCCGGCTCAACCGGGCGCTCACATTTACGGAGTTGTATATATGGTTGCCAGAGCAATGGAGCTATCCGGATCAGTAACCGACGCTTATGCAATTCGCGCCGCAGCTCCGAAAGCTCTTCAGGAAGGCAAATTGCCGTTGATCTTCCCAAATACGGATGTACTTAAGAATGGTTTGATCTACGGAGCACCTGACTTTCTTCTTGAGATAAAGAACGGTGATTATGTAAAGATTGAGGAACTCCAGGTTCCAAAGGAAGAATTGGAATAAATCAGTAACATTTATTCACATTGAGGTGATCGCTACGGTCGAATTATTTCAATACTTATTAAATGGTATATCACAGGGCTGTATTTATATTCTTCTGGCTTCAGGCCTGACACTTGTTTTCGGCATTTTGAATGTTCCGAATTTTGCCCAGGGACATCTTTATATGCTGGGTGCATATTTTGGATTCTATTTTGTCATGTCTTTTGCAATGAACTACTGGCTGGCCCTGGTAATAGCAACTATCGCGCTTGGAATTTTGGGATTATTATTGTATAGATTTATCTTTTATCCAATGCGTGATGCTCCTGAAGTTAATTTATTTGTAACCGCTATGGCGCTTTTAATGATAATTGAAGGCGCCGCACTCTATTTCTTCGGCACAGAAACAAAGTGGTTTGTTGTACCTTACAGCAGGCAGGTAATAACTATTGGAGAACTTGCTTTGCCTCTGCAACGGCTCATTGTTATTTCCGGTACATTGATAGTCCTTGTGCTGTTACAGTTATTTATCAAAAAAACTACAATCGGTGCCGCTATGGAGGCCACAGCACAGCAAAGGGAAGGCGCAATGCTCTGCGGCATTAAAGTAATACGGGTTTCGGCGATCGCATTTATTATAGGTACAGGACTCGCAGGAATTGCCGGGGTTCTCATTGGACCAGCCGTGCTGCTGGAGCCCACAATGGGCATGGGGCCTCTGCTTGTGGCATTTTCAGCTATTGTTTTTGGCGGATTAGGCAGTATTGGAGGAGCAGTATTGGGGGCTTTTATTCTCGGACTGGTAGAAAGTCTGGCTTCAGGCTATATTAGTGCTACTTATAGTTTGGTTTTTGTATTTGGTATTATGATACTGATGCTTCTATTCCGGCCTAAAGGTCTGCTTGGAAAAGAGATATGGAGACCCTGAAAAATATAATTTTTACAAAAACCTCTATCTGGTTATTGGCGCTTATTTTTGCAATAGTTTTTCCTCCGCTTATAGGAGGATATTTGATAAGTATGCTGATCCTGATCTGTATATGGACTATCCTCTGTTTCAGCGTAAATCTCATATACGGTTACACAGGACAGCTTTCACTGGGACAGGCCGCATTTTTCGGCATTGGTGCGTACGCGTTCGGACTTCTGACAGTAGAACTTCATATAGGCTTCTGGCCCGCATTTTTAGCTGCTGTCATCATTACCGGTATTTCAGGATTTCTCATAGGCATCCCGGCTCTTAAACTCCGCGGTCCTTACTTTATACTAGTTACACTGGGATTTTCTGTTATTGTCGGGGTAATTCTTGTCGCATGGGTGGACCTGACAGGAGGAGCGAACGGCCTGGCTGGAATTCCCAGACCGGATTCGATACCATTGCCGTGGGGAGTCTTAAATTTCGAATCCTTACTTCCCATGTATTATTTTATTTTATTTTTTCTTGTACTGGTAATTATATTTTTCTACAGGATGGTCAGGTCTTTAGTTGGAAAAACATTCATCGCCATATCCTACAATGAAAATTTGACGGAATCTCTGGGCATTAACACTATGGCAAAGAAAATTTTGAGTTTTACAATCAGCGCTGTGCTGGCCGGAATTGCCGGGGTATTATACAGCTCATACAACATTGTGATAAGTCCGGAAATTGCGTATTTCGCGAGAGGTATGGATGTAGTTGCGTATTTGATAGTAGGAGGTGCCGGAACCATGGCCGGTCCTGTAATCGGAACCCTGGTTATGATGGCAGTACCTGAGATTCTTCAAATAGTACCTTCGTTAAAAACACTTATCAATGGAATCATTTTAATGCTGTTTTTATTATTCCTGCCTTCAGGTATTTCAGGAGGAGTCATCTCTGCTCTAAAAAAGTCTTTAAAGAAAAGGACAAACTGACATGGCCCTTCTTGAAGTAAACGGATTAACAAAACATTTCGGCGGTCTGGCTGCAGTAGAAAATCTAAATTTCACTATTAATTCCGGCGAATTACTGAGTATTATCGGGCCAAACGGCGCCGGCAAAACCACATTGTTCAATCTTATGACCGGCTTCTATAAGCCGACATCCGGTAAAATTTTTTTTAATGATACAGATATTACCGGATATAAACCATACCAGGTAACCCGTATTGGTATTGCCCGGACATTTCAAATGACAAGCATATATAAACAAAGTACGGTTCTGGACAATATAATTATAGGGCATGCTTTACATACTAAAACAGGTATTTTGGGATCTGTAATTGGTATTCCTGCCGCAGGCCGCGAAAAGAAAAAAATACTGGAGAAATCAAAGGAAATTCTTTCTTTCGTGGGTCTTGAAGATAAAAAGAATAAAATCGCCGACAGCCTGACTGAAGAGGCCCAGAAAAGACTTTCCATCGCGCTGGCTCTGGCAACTGAACCTGCATTATTGCTTCTTGATGAGCCTACAGGCGGAGTTAATATGGATGAGATCAGCGGACTGATAGACCTTGTGGATAAGATCAGAAAATCAAATATTACTATCTGCCTTATTGAACATAAAATGAAAATGGTTATGAGTATTTCAGACAGGATCGTTGTTTTGAGTTACGGGAAAAATATTGCTGAAGGCACACCGGAAGTTGTAGCAAATAACGATGAGGTGATCAGCGCTTATCTGGGGGTCCGCCGTGCTGCTCAGGATTGATAAGATACAAGTATTCTATGGGACTTTTCAAGCAATAAAAGGAGTTTCATTAGAGATAAAATCCGGAGAAATTGTAACAATACTTGGAGCAAATGGCGCTGGTAAAAGTACTTTGTTAAAGACAATTTCCGGATTGATCCGGCCGTCCGAAGGCAGTATTCAGTATAAAGATAAACAAATAAATAAAATGCTTCCTGACTCCATTGTTAAACTGGGGATATCGCACTGTCCTGAGGGAAGAATGCTTTTCCCGGAAATGCCGGTTTATAAAAATCTTGAGCTTGGCGCTTACGTAAGAAAAAAAGATAAACAGCTTGTAGAAAAATTAAAACATGAAGTATTTGAGATATTTCCTATACTGGAAGAAAGAAGAAAACAGCTTGCAGGAACTCTTTCAGGTGGGGAACAACAAATGCTGGCCGTTGGCAGGGCAATGATGTCAGGCCCTGAACTGCTTATGCTAGATGAACCATCTCTCGGATTGGCGCCTTTAATTCTAATGAATATTATGGATGCACTTGTAAGGATCAAACAGAACGGCACTTCAATTTTACTCGTTGAACAAAACGCAGCTGAATCCCTCCGTATAGCTGATTACGGATATGTACTGGAAACCGGCAGCGTAGTCCTTTCCGGTACAGGTAAGGATCTTATGACGAATGAAAAGATAAAACAGTCATATCTTGGTGCATAGATTTAATCAATTTGCAAAGTAAATCAGAAATGAAGCTTATCAATTATGTTTAAAAAAGAATATACCATGAAATGATTGAGTTAAATTAAATCGCTCCGGGAGGAAAAAATTGGCAGCCCTTAAAAAGACCTCAAGCGGTCAAAACAAGAAAGTCCGCAAGAGCGGAAAAGCTTCGACAAAGATCGACAAAACCGTTTATAAATCACTGGGCTTAAGTGGCGGGATATTCGGCGCAGTTCCATGCGCGGTGGATGTCAAAGACGGCAAAATAGTCAGGATCAGGCCGCTGCATTATGACTCAAAGTATGACCCCAGGCAGTTTAATGCGTGGCAGATCACCAGGAACGGAAAGACGCTGAAGCCCATGATGAAAGCACTCCCTTCACCCTTCAGTCTCGCCTATAAGAAAAGAGTCTATTCGCCCAATCGGATCAAATACCCCTTAAAGCGGGTGGACTGGGATCCCAACGGCGAACGGAATCCCCAAAACCGGGGTAAAAGCAAATTTGTGCGCATCTCCTGGGATGAAGCCACAGATATCATCGCCGCTGAAATCAGGCGCATTCACAAAGACTACGGCCCTTTGGCCATTTTAGTGCAGGGCGACGGCCATGGGGAGTGCATGTTCATCCACGCCACCCACGGCTGCTCAACCCTGCTGCTGGACAAAATGGGCGGATTCACCCAGCAGGTGCGAAACCCCGACAGCTGGGAAGGCTGGTATTGGGGTGCCAAACATGTATGGGGCCCGGGGCTTATCGGCATGATGAATCCGGCCGATAACATCGTCAAGGATATCAGCGAAAACACCGATATGGTGGTAGTCTGGGGCGGGGATCCCGAGACCACTCCCTGGGGATTCCGGGGCCAGTTCGCCAGCCATATTTGCTCCTTTTGGCGCGATATCGGTATCAAGCAGGTTTACATCTGTCCTGATTTGAACTATGCCGCCGCCATCCACGCCGATAAATGGATTCCCATTTTACCCAATACCGATGCCGCCCTGCAACTGGCCATCATATACATGTGGATCAAGGAAGATACCTACGACAAGGAATACGTCAAAACCCATACCGTCGGTTTTGATAAAATCAAAGCCAATGTCCTGGGAGAAGAAGACGGGGTACCCAAGACACCCGAATGGGCCTCCCAAAAGTGCGGGGTCCCCGAATGGACCATCAAGGCCCTGGCCCGTGACTGGGCCCGAAAAACCGTCACTATCGGCCATTATTTCGGCGGGGGCATGATCCGCGGGCCCTTGTCCCATGAGCCGGCGCGTCTGGAAGTCATCTTGCTGGGCATGCAGGGCCTGGGCAAGCCCGGTGTTCACCAGGCCCAGATATCCTACCAGGGAATGCCCCGGAACGTGCTTTCGGGCGGCAAGCGCGGGCACATGGGCATGTTCGAAAACCTGGCCAGGTCACCTTCCGGCGACCGGCTGCTCAAGGCGCATAAGACAACGCCCACAGCATGGGGCAGGCAGATCATTCCAAAAACTCTCATCGAAAAGGCTATCACGAATCCGCCGGTCCATTTTTGGGGCACCGGCGGGCATGAAGGCCCCACCTCGGACCAGTTCATAAAATATACCTACCCCATCCCCAGGGAAGAAGGGGGCACCGAGTTCAGGATGATCTGGACCGACACGCCCTGCCGCATCACCTGTTGGAATTGCGGCAACGATATCATCGACGCCATGCGCAACCCAAAGATAGAATTTATCCTGGCCCAACACCCCTGGATGGAAAATGACTGTTTGTATGCCGATCTTGTTTTGCCGGTCAACACCACCATCGAGGTGGAAGATATTTCGCCTTGCATCCGCGACGGGGACAGCTTTCAAAGCCTGCTTCACCAAAAAGCAGCTATTACTCCAATCGGAGAATCCAAAAGCAACTTCGAAGCTGTTTGTGAAATCGCCAAAAAGCTGGGCAAACTGGAAGATGTCACAGAAGGCAAAACCGTGCCTGACCTGGTAAAAGATATTTTCAAGCACATGGGCTTCGATCAATTGGTGAGTTGGGAAGAATTCGAAAAGAAAGGCTACTTTGTCATTCCGGTGGCTGAGGATTGGGAAAAAGACACACCTGGACTTTACGATTTCTACAAGGACCCTGAAAAAAATCCACTGCCCACGCCCACAGGGAAACTGGAATTTTATTCCGCAAGCCTGGCCAAACACTTTCCAGACGACATCGAACGGCCGCCAAGCCCCAAATGGATTGAAAAAAGCGAAACCCACGACGAAAGGACGTCTTCCCACAGGTCGGCCCTCTATCCGCTTTTGCTCATGTCCAATCATAGCCGCTGGCGCGTGCACGCCCAGTGTGACGATATTCCCTGGACCCGGGAAGTATTGACCTGCAAGGTCAGGGGATTTGATAATTATCTGTACGAGGGTTGCTGGATCAATCCCCGGGATGCTGCTGCCAGAGGGATTCAAAACGGCGATATCGTCAAAGTCTTCAACGAAAGGGGCACCGTGCTTTGCGGGGCACTGGTGATGGAAAGGATCATGCCTGGAGTAGTCTCGGTTGATCATGGATCCCGGGCCGATGCCATCCTGCCCGGGAAACTCGATCGGGGCGGCGCCATCAACACCATTACTCCGGCAGGACTGACCTCCAAACATTGTGCCGGCGAGGCGACCAGTGGATTTTTGGTGGATATTGCCAAAGTGACGCCCGAAGAGATGGGCAAATGGATGAACGATTATCCTGAGGCGTTTGCCAGAGAATATGATCCAGCGTCCGGCCTGCGCTTTGACGCCTGGATTATAAAGGAGAAATAGCTATGACCCGAAAAGTATTTGTTATTGATGTTAAAAAATGCAACGGCTGCCATGTGTGCCAGGTAGCCTGTAAAGATGAACATGTGGGTAACGATTGGACCCCCATCGCCAAATCGCAACCGGAAACCGGACAATTCTGGATCAAGTTGACCCAGACGGTGCTCGGGTCCGTTCCCAAAGTCAGGGTCACTTACCGTCCTCACTTGTGCATGCACTGTGACAGTTGTGCCGCCATGGCCGCCTGTCCCGTTGAGGGTGCCATTTATAAACGCGAAGACGGTCTGGTCATCATCGACCCTACCAAATGCACGGGTTGTAAAAACTGTATCGATGCCTGTCCCTACCATGCGATTTTCTTCAATGAGGAACTGAATATCGCTCAAAAATGCACGGGATGTGCCCATCTGTTGGATGATGGCTGGACCGAACCCCGCTGCGCAGATGCCTGCCCCACCAACGCGATTCAATTTCTGGATGAAACCGAGGTCAAGAAGGAAATGACGGCTTTAGAGGTCTGGAAACCGGAACTTCAAAGCAGGCAAAACCCACGGGTTTACTATCAGAACCTGCCCAAAAAGTTTATTGCCGGAACGGTTTACGATCCGGTTGAAAAGGAAGTCATCATCGCGGCCCAATGCGATTTGACCGGTCATAAAAGCGGCCAAACCTATCAAGCCCAAACCGACAATTTCGGTGATTTCTGGTTTGAAGACCTGCCCGCGGGGAAGTTTGACTTAAAAATCAGCAAAGACGGCAGAGTTGCATCCTTCACCAGCCTGGATACGGTCGAAAAAGATATCAACCTCGGAGATATCCCCCTGTCTTAGCGGTTTTTAGGGCTTATTCGGGTCTGACTGGAGCCGCTGCTTCGGCCAGATCAGGTCCTCTCCGTTGTTATATCTTGCTGATATAGCTTTGTAATATCAATATCAATTAATATCAAGCCCGGCAAAATACCCGCGGAATACAGCCTCAGTTACACGGGCGGGTTTGACGCAGTCTCCGATCTCAATCACCTCCGGCGCGCAGTTATAAAGCTTCTCGACAACGCCGCGAAGCGGGCGCTGTCCGACAGCGCATATAATAGTATCTGCGCCAAAAAGTATTTCACTGCCGTCTTTGTCAGCACATACGAGCCCCTCTTCCGTAACACGGAGGCCGCGCATGTTGGGCTTGCAAGTAACGAGCTTCCTCAGTTGATCAAGAAGCAGTGGTCTGTAACGCCCGTTTGCGTCGAGGCAGACATCGTGCAGCATTTCAACTACAGTGACGTCCCTGCCTTCCTGCGCCTGGTGAACGGCAATTTCGCACCCAGCGAGTCCGCCTCCCAGGATCACGACTTTATGGCCCACCTTATCGTAGTTCGCCGGCAATTCATTGGCAACGATAACATTAGGGCCGTCAATACCGGGCAGGGGCGGAATGATTGGTTCAGCTCCTACAGCGATAATGAGAACATCCGGCTTAATGCTTTCCACAAAACCGGGGGTAACCTCCGTATTTATTCGTACATCGACACCAGCTCTCTCCATAAGAAGAGCCTTTGTGCCAATGTATCCGAATAAATCCTTCTTAAACGGGATCCCGCGCACAGCTTTAAGCGCGCCTCCGAGTTCGCCGCTTTTCTCACAGAGGATTACAGTGTGCCCGCGCTCAGCCGCTGTTATAGCCGCCTGCATTCCTCCCGGGCCGCCGCCTGCTATAAGAACTTTCTTTGGTTTGGCAGCAGCATGCATAAAATTCGCTTCATATTCACTGCCAATAATGGGATTTAAAGCACAAATACGCAGCCCTGTAGTCATACGTTCCGCCATACAGGTAAAACAGCGGCAACAGCGCACTATCTCTTCATCCCTGCCCATAAATGCCTTCCTGGGCAGATACGGATCCGCTAAAAGAGCTCTTGCCATTTCAATCACATCAGCTTTACCTGAAACAATTATATCTTCCATCATCTCAGGCTCATTCAATGCGCCGATGGCAGCAACCGGAATGCTGATATTCTTTCTTATCTCTTCGGCGTAATGCACGTTTGCGCCGCGCTCTGTAAACATCGAAGGATGCGTCTTATCAAAACTGCCCTCATGAGCACCTGTTGACACCTGCAGCAGGTCGATTTTATTTTCAACCAGCTTTGCAAATTTAATTACTTCCTCGAACGGATAGCCGTCCTCCAGGTACTCATCAGCACTAATCCTCAGTTCAAGAGGAAAGTCCGGTCCAACAACTGATCGAACCTTGTCAATTACCTCAAGAGCCAAACGGGCCCGATTTTCCAAGCTTCCGCCGTATTCATCTGTCCTCTTGTTGCTGGAAGGAGACAGAAACTGCTGTAGAAGCCACCCATGTCCTGCATGTATAAGCAGCATTTCGAAGCCGGCCATCTTGCATAATGACGCGGCCTTGCCATAGGCTTCAACAATCTCGGTTATCATTTCCCTGGGCATTTCACGGGCGACCTCAACACCGTCTACGACCTCATCACTTGGACCATAGCTCACAGCAATCTTTGATTTATCAGCCTTGTCAGTCAGAGAGTATTTACCGCCATGTGACAGTTCCATGCTGGGAATTGCGCCATGGCGCTTAATTGCGCGGGCTGCACTAGCAAGGCTGTCTTTAGCATTTGGGGCGTCCATTAGAACCTGAACAGGATAGTATTTGCCTGTAGCGCTGTGAACAATGAGTTCGCTTACTGTCACGACTGCTGCTCCACCCTTTGCGCGCAGCTCATAAAACGCAATTGCCTCCGGAGTCAGGCATCCATCAGCCGTCAGAATCGGGAATGTCATGGGTGCTGATATAATACGGTTTTTTAATGTTACACCACCCACTTTCAACGGGCTAAACAGATTGGGAAATTTTCTTTCCATTAATTATTCACTTCCAATTTATTATAAGTAACTGCAGCTACGGCTTGATTCTAAAATATCAAAGAAACTGCCGTATTTCTCTACTCTTTAATTGTATTTCTTTTGTCACAATACCCTCAAATTCTTTCGCCCATTTATAAATTTACATTAAAGACAAACTACAGACCGCTAACATAGTAACAACTGGGAAAATATCATTATATTGATCCACATGGATAGCCTGATTTCCCACTTATTGGAATATTAAGCAGCCCTTAATTATCCATCATACACTCCCCTGTTTATATCAGATTTCTCTTAATCATACGCAATTATTAGTGTCCCCCATTACCATTTAATTATTTCAGAAATTCAATAGCAGCTTTATCCACTAATTCCGGCTGCAAAAATAATAAACCAATAAAAAACTTTTCTTAAAACAACGAAGAATCAAAATCATTTATGTGTAAACATGCAAACCCGGAATTGCCAGCTAATGTAGATAGGAAAAAATACAGCAGGCATTAAAAACATAGATCATTGCTACTAATACCGATCCCGGCCACGGGCAACTTGTCAATATAAATATTCAGAATATTTTATGCATCTTCCAACCGGATACGGCTGCTTCTTGAAGAAAAAATACAAAA